>NZ_JANQCJ010000060.1:0-13250 GCF_024723355.1 Micrococcus sp. HG099
CCGACCGGTGGACTTCGGCGCGGGGAGCAGCGGGCCGATCACGGCCCAGACCTCGTCCGAGATGACATCACGCGACATGACCCTAGACTCGCGCATCCACGTCCCCGAACCCTTTAGCAACACGCCCGAGGCCGCAGGCGCCCGCCGGCACCCGGTCCAGCCGGCCGAGGACGGCTCCTGGGTGGTCTTCACCGACCCGGCGGGCCACCTCTTCTGCCTCTGCCAGGCCTGACGGCCCGGTGCCCGGGGTCAGGCCCCCGGCGTCACTCCCCCGCGTCCGGCAGCGGCAGCATCGGCCGGTGCTCGTAGAACGTCTGCAGCACCACGGTGGTCCGCGTGTTCACGGAGGCGGTGTGCCGGATCTCGCTGACGAGGGCCTCGAGCTCCCGGGGCGAGCCCACGCGCACGAACAGCATGTAGGCGGCATCCCCGGCCACGGAGTGGCAGGCCTCGATCGCGGCGATGGGCTCGAGCAGCGCGGGGGCGTCGTCGGGCTGGCGGGGGTCCAGCGGGGTGATCTCGATGAACGCGGCGAGCGGCTTGCCCACGGCCTCGGGGTCGAGGATCGCCTGGTAGCCGGTGATCACGCCCGTGGACTCGAGCTTGCGCAGGCGCGCCTGCACGGCGGAGGCGGAGAGCCCCACCCGTTCCGAGAGCTGGGCCAGGGTGGCGCGCGGGTCGCGGGAGACCTCGGCGGCCAGGCGTGCGTCCACGGGGTCGTCCATGCGCGGAACGCTAGCAGGCGCGGTCGCCCTGTTTGACACCACCCCATCCCGCCGTGGATTCTTCTGGCAGTGACACCCGTCACCGGAAATTCTCCGCCCAGAGCGCGACAGGAGGCGACCATGTCCACTTCCCTGCACCCCCCGCAGGCCGTCATCGGCGAGCCGGAGGTCCTCGAGGACGTGCGCGCCGACGTCGCCGAGGCTCCCGGCCTCGCCGCGGCCGCCGACGTCGTCTCCCACCCGGCCTGGCTGCGCCTGAAGGCCGCCGCCACCGCCCTCCAGGGCCTGCAGGCCAAGGACGGCTCGGTCCCGGACCCCGCCGACCGCCCCGCCGCCGGCGGCCACGTCGAGACGATCACGGCCGCCGTCGCCGAGCTGGCCCCGCTGTTCCCGCACGACGCCGCCTACCTCGCCGCGCTGCCCCGCGACTTCGCGCGCTGGCGGGACGGCGGCTTCGGCGTGCCGGACTTCCTGGACTCCCTCGTGGCCTTCCAGCCGCAGGAGCACCGCGTGGACGGCATCCGCCACCTCGTGGTGTTCCCCATGTACACGCAGAACGGCTCGTCGTCCCGGCACGTCGAGGCGCTGCTGGTGGAGGCCATCTGGCCGGAGTTCATCGCGGAGCTCGAGGCCGGGGACTACGGCAACCGGCTCTTCCTCTCCCTGCGCCTGCTCGACTTCACCCCGGGCTACGAGACCAACTCGGCGGTCCTCTTCCCGGAGACCGTGGCGATGCGCGAGATCCCCACGTTCACGTGGGGCGCCATCTTCCAGGACCGCGAGGCGGCCCGCTTCCGGCGCGTGGTGGCCGCGGCCGCCGAGATCACCCGCCTGGACCTGCCCCAGGACGCGGCGGAGCTCGTCGCGGACCAGGACCTGGCCGAGCAGACGTTCGTGATGTGGGACCTCATTCACGACCGCACGCACATGCGCGGCGACCTGCCCTTCGACCCGTTCATGATCAAGCAGCGCATGCCGTTCTTCCTCTACACGCTCGAGGAGATGCGCTGCGACCTCACCGCGTTCCGCGAGTCGGTCCGGATCGAGCGCGAGCTCTCCGCCCGCGCCGCGGCCGGTGGGGAGCTGACGGCCGTCGAGGCGCAGACCCTGCGCCACGCGAAGCTGGTCCAGTACGCGGTGCTCTTCGACCGCGTCTTCCGCTTCGCCCTCACCGGCTCCCGCGTGCGCAACTACGACGGCCTGGGCGGCCAGCTGCTCTTCGCGTGGCTGCACCGCCGGCACGTGGTCCAGTGGCGGGACGTGAAGCTCACGATCGACTGGGACCGCCTGGCCGAGGCCGTCGTGGAGCTCGGCGACGCGATCGACCGCCTCTACTGGGAGTCCATCGACCGCCCCAAGACGGTGCACTGGCTCAAGGCCTACGAGCTCGTCGCCTCCGTGGTGGCCCCGCATCCCGCCTCCGTGTGGGCCCAGGGCCTGCCCCGCGAGGTGCTGGCCGGCCCGCCGAAGGAGATGACGGACCTCGTGCTCGACGACGAGTTCCCGCTGTCCATGTTCTTCGAGGCGCTGGACAAGAAGCTGCGCGGGGTCATCGAGTCCACCGCCGGCATCCGCGCCGCGGACGCCTGAGCCGTGGGGACGCTGACCGGACGCACCGTCCTGATCTCCGGCGCCACGAGCGCCTCCGGGCTCGCGGCCGCGCGCGCCCTCCTGGCCGCCGGCGCGGACGTGGTCGCCACGGGCCGCAGCCCGGAGCGGCTGGCGCCGCTGGCCGCCCTCGGCGCCCAGACCGCGGCCCTGGACCTCACCGACGAGGCGGCCGTGCGCGGCCTCGTCGAGGACCTGCACGCCCGCGGGGTCCGCGTGGACGGCCTGCTGCACCTCGTGGGCGGCTGGCGCGGCGGCGGCGGGCTCGCGGGGCAGTCCGAGGAGGACTACCGTGCCCTGGAGTCCTCCCTCACCGCGCTGCGGCACGTGAGCCGCGCCCTCGACGACGACCTGCGGGCGTCCTCGGCGGGCCGGCTGGCGATCGTCTCGTCCACGTCGGTCGCCCGCCCCCTGGCCGGCGGGGCCGCCTACGCCGCGGTGAAGGCCGCCTCGGAAGCCTGGACCCGCGCCGTGGCGCAGGGCTGGGCCAAGGCCGCCCGCGACGCCGGCACGGAGCTGCGCGGCGCGGCCGTGGTGCTGCGGGTGAAGTCCCTCGCCGGGCTGGAGGACCGGCTCGCGGAGCAGTTCGTCCGCCTGTGGTCCGCCGACGCGGCCCAGCTCAACGACTCGATCCTGGCCGTCCAGGAGAAGGAGACCGCCTGACATGCAGCAGATCCACGACCCGGCCTCCCGGGGCTTCGCCTCGGACAACTACTCGGGCGTCCACCCGGAGGTGCTCGCCGCGATCGCCGAGGCCAACGGCGGCCACCAGACGGCGTACGGCGAGGACGCGTACACGGCGCGCCTGGCGGAGGTGGTCCGCGGCCACTTCGGCGAGGACGCGCAGGTGTGGCCGATGTTCAACGGGACGGGCGCCAACGTCGTCGCGCTGCAGTCCATGCTCCCGCGCTGGGGCGCCGTGATCTGCGCGGACACCGCGCACATCCACGTGGACGAGGGCGGCGCCCCGGAGAAGTCGGCCGGGATCAAGCTGCTGACCGTGCCCACCCCGGACGGCAAGCTCACCCCCGAGCTGATCGATGTCCAGGCGTGGGGCTGGGGCGACGAGCACCGGGCCCAGCCCCTCGTCGTCGCGATCACCCAGTCCACCGAGCTGGGCACGCTCTACACCCCGGAGGAGATCCGGGCCATCACCGAGCACGCGCACGCCCGCGGCATGACCGTGTTCCTGGACGGGGCGCGCCTGGCCAACGCCGCGGCCGCCCTGGACCTGCCGCTGCGGGCGTTCACCACCGACGTCGGCGTGGACGTGCTCTCCCTCGGCGGCACCAAGAACGGCGCGCTCGGCGCCGAGGCCGTGGTGGCCCTGAACCCCGCCGCGACCACGGGCATGACGTACCTGCGCAAGAGCCAAATGCAGCTGGCCTCGAAGATGCGCTTCGTCTCCGCGCAGCTGCTCGCCCTGTTCGACGGGGACCTGCACCTGCGCACCGCGCGCCACGCCAACGCGATGGCGCAGCGCCTGCAGGACGCCGTCGCCGCCGGCATCGCGGACGGCTCGCTGCCCGGGGTCGCCCTGACCCAGCGGGCGCAGGTGAACGCGGTGTTCGCCACGCTGCCCGCGGGGGTGGCCGACCGGCTGCGCCGCTCGTTCCGGTTCTACGACTGGGACGAGGCCAAGGGCGAGGTCCGCTGGGTGTGCAGCTTCGACACCGCCGAGGAGGACGTGGACGCGTTCATGGCGGCGCTGCGCGCCGAGCTCGCCCCGGCCGACTGACGCCCCGGCACCCCGGCCGGCCGGCCTGAGCCGCCGGACGACGACGGCCGCTCGCCTCGCGGGCGGCCGTCGCCTCACTCGGCGGGCAGCTCCAGGAGGCGCTCGATGGCCTGGGCGACGCCGTCGTCGTCGCACTCGCCGACCACGGCGTCCGCGACCGCGAGCAGGGACTCGTGCCCCGAGGCCACGGCCAGGCCGAGGCCCGCCCAGGCGAGCATCTCCGTGTCGTTGGGCATGTCCCCGAACGCCACCACATCCCGCGCGTCCACGCCGCGCCGGGCCGCGAACTCGGCCAGCGTGGCCGCCTTGTGCACGCCGGGGGCGGCCATCTCCACGAGGGACACCCCGGGCGCCGAGTGGGTGGCGTTGAGCAGCGCGCCGAGCTCCTCGCGCGCGGCGGCGAGGAAGACGTCCGGGTCCATGGTGGAGGAGCGGGCCATCAGCTTCACCACGTCCACGTGGCCGGGCAGCACGCCCTCGAGCCGCTGGGCGGTGCGGAAGCCCTCCTCCAGCTCGCCCCGCTCGGAGAACGCGGACTCCCAGAAGAAGCCATCCAGGGTCTCGGCGCCGAAGGCGGCGGAGCGGTCCAGGGCGCGCAGCCGGCCGACGGCGTCCCACACGGCGTCCCGGTCCATCGGGTGGTGCAGCAGGACCTCGTCCGTGGCGGTGTCCACCACCACGGCGCCGTTGGAGCAGATCACGGGGCCCACCTGCCCGAGCTGCTCGCTCAGGGCGCCCAGCCAGCGCAGGGGCCGGCCGGTCACGAACACCACCTCGACGCCGGTCTCGTGCGCCTCCTGCAGCGCCGCGACCGTGCGCGGGCTCAGGTACCCCGAGCGGGTGTGCCGGTAGCCGATGATCGTGCCGTCCAGGTCGGTGGCGATCATCCGCGGGCGGCGCGGAGGCAGGGGCAGGGCGGGCATGCGCTCCAGTCTAGGTGCGGGCCCGACGCCGGGCCGGGCTGTTCTTCGCGGGCGTGCGCGGGCACGATGGGCGGGTGAACACCGTTTCCGCGCCCTCGCGCGCCCCCCGCACCGTGACCGTCACCGGCGCCGCCGGGAACATCGGCTACGCCCTGCTGTTCCGCATCGCCGCCGGCGGCATGCTCGGTCCGGACACCCCCGTCCGGCTGCGCCTGCTGGAGATCCCCGCCGCGCTGCGCGCCGCGGAGGGCACGGCCATGGAGCTCGCCGACGCCGCGTTCCCCCTGCTCGCGGAGGTGGAGGTCACGGACGACCCCGCGGTCGCGTTCGACGGCGTCCAGCACGCGATGCTCGTCGGCGCGCGCCCGCGCACGAAGGGCATGGAGCGCGGGGACCTGCTTGAGGCCAACGGCGGGATCTTCGGCCCCCAGGGCCGGGCGATCAACGACCACGCGGCGGACGACGTGCGCGTCGTCGTCGTGGGCAACCCGGCCAACACCAACGCGCTGATCGCCGCCGCCCACGCCCCGGACGTGCCCGCCGAGCGGTTCACCGCCCTCACCCGCCTGGACCACAACCGGGCTGTGGCGCAGCTGGCCGCGCGGGCCGGCGTCGCGGTGACGGACGTGGACGGCGTCACGATCTGGGGCAACCACTCGGCCACCCAGTTCCCGGACCTGACCCACGCCCGCGTGCGCGTGGACGGCGGCTGGCGGCCGGCGCTCGAGGTCGTGGACCCGGCGTGGGCGGCCGAGGAGTTCGTGCCCCGGGTGGCGAAGCGCGGCGCGGAGATCATCGAGGTGCGCGGGGCCTCCTCGGCGGCCTCGGCCGCGAGCGCGGCCGTCGACCACATGCGCGACTGGACCCTCGGGACGGGCGCGGGGGCGGACACGGCTGCGGGCGGCACCAGGCCGGGCGCCGGGACGGACGCGGGCCCGCGCTGGACCTCCGCCGCCGTGGTCTCGGACGGCTCCTACGGGGTGCCCGAGGGGCTGATCAGCTCGTTCCCCGTGACCTCGGACGGCGGCGCCGCGTGGCGGATCGTCCCGGGCCTGGCCCCGGACGAGTCGCTGCTGCCGGGGACGGGCGGGCGGCTGGCTGCCACGATCGCCGAGCTCGAGGCCGAGCGGGACGCGGTGCGCGGGCTCGGCCTGCTCTGAGCCTGGCGGAGCCGGGCTGCGCCGGGCCGGGGCGGGCACGCCGAGCCGAGGGCCGACGTCGTCCCGGCCCGGGCCGGAGCGGACCTCAGTCCGCGAGCTCGTCCCGCGTGGGCGGGTCGGCGCCGGGGCGCGAGGCCGTGATGGCCGAGGCGCGGGAGGCGTAGATCAGCACGGACTCCACGTCCGCGGGGTCCATGGCGTGCAGGCGCTCCCGGTTCTCGGCGCCGAGCAGGGAGCGGTCGTCGAGGGCGGCCAGGAGGGCGGCGGTGAAGGAGTCGCCGGCGCCCACGGTGTCCGCCACGTCCACGGGGACGATCGGCCGCTCCACCACGCCGTCCCGCGTGACGGCCACGATGTCCTCGGCGCCGCGCGTCATCACCACGAGCGCGGGGCCCATCCGCTGCCACGCCTGCAGGGTCTCGACCAGCGGGCGGGCCGGGTACAGCCAGGCGACGTCCTCGTCCGAGGCGTGCACCACGTCCGCCAGGCGCACGGACTCCTCGGCGCGGGCGCGGGCGAACGCCCGGTCCGGGACGATGCTGGGGCGCACGTTGGGGTCGTAGCTGATGGTGGTGTCCGCGGAGATCCGCTCGAGCAGGGACATCACGTCGGCGTCGCCCGGGGCGAGCATGGTGGCGATCGAGCCGGCGTGCATGTGGCGCAGGCGCCCGCCCGCGGCCGCGGCGAACTCCTCGGCGAGCTCCTCGGCCGGCGGCAGGGTCCAGTCCAGCTCGAACTCGTAGCTGGCGGCGCCCGTGGGGTCCAGGCGCGCGGTGGCCTGCGAGGTGGGGGCGGCGTCCTGCTCCAGGAGGCAGCGCACGCCGTTGTCCCGCAGATGGGAGGCGATCATGTCCCCGTGCTCGTCCCGGCCGAAGCGGCCGGCGAAGAGGACGGGACGGCCCAGGCGGCTCAGGCCCACGGCCACGTTCAGGGGGCTGCCCCCGACATGCACGCGGGGGGTCGCGGTGTCCGAGACCACGACGTCGACGAGCGCCTCTCCGATCACACCAAAGTACTGAGCCACACGCCCCACGGTACCCTAATCACCGTCGCGGAACCGGGGCCGGACGGAGCATTCCCGTTGCCCCTTGAAGCGTCCACCGCCCTCGTTTCCCTACCCCTGGCAGGCGACCGTGTCCTCATCCCCCTCCCGCCCCGCCCCCGGCTTCGGCTGGCGTCTCCACGGCGACGGCCGCACCATCACCTCCGGCACCGTTGTCGCCCCCGACGAGCGGCTGAGCTGGCCGCGGACCGTCGGCATCGGCGTCCAGCACGTCATGGCCATGTTCGGCGCCACCGTGCTCGTGCCCGCGCTGACCGGCATGCCGGCGACGACGGCGCTGCTGTTCTCCGGCGTCGGCACCCTGCTCTTCCTGCTGCTCACCGGCAACCGGCTGCCCTCCTATCTGGGCAGCTCGTTCGCGTTCATCGCCCCCATCACGGCGGCGACGACGGCCGGCGGCGTGGGCGCGGCGCTCGGCGGCGTCCTGGTCACCGGCATGCTGCTGGCGGTCATCGGCCTCATCGTCCACCGGGCGGGCACGGGGTGGATCCACGCCCTGATGCCGCCGGCGGTGATGGGCACGATCGTCGCGCTGATCGGCCTCAACCTCGCCGGCGCCACCACCACGGCCATGCAGGAGGTGCCGCTGACCACCTTCGGCACCGCCCTGGCCATCGTGCTCACCGCCGTGCTGTTCCGCGGCCTGCTGGGGCGCCTGTCCATCCTGGTGGGCATCGTCGTCGGGTACCTGCTCGCCCTGGCCCAGGGCCAGGTGGACTTCACCGCCGTGGGCGAGGCCGGCTGGCTGGGCCTGCCGCCGTTCCACGCCCCGGAGCTGCACTGGAACCTGCTGCCGCTGTTCCTGCCGGTGGTGCTGGTGCTCGTGGCGGAGAACATCGGGCACGTGCGCACCGTGGGCCTCATGACCAAGCGGGACCTGGACCCGCTCACGGGCCGCGCGCTGATCGCCGACGGCCTGTCCACCACCCTCTCCGGCCTCGGCGGCGGCGTGGGCACCACCACATACGCGGAGAACATCGGCGTGATGGCCTCCTCGCGCGTCTACTCGACGGCGGCGTACTGGGTGGCCGGCCTCACCGCGATCGCCCTCGCGTTCCTGCCGAAGTTCGGGGCCGCCGTCGCCACGATCCCCGCCGGGGTGGCCGGCGGCGCCGGCATCATCCTCTACGGGATGATCGGCGTGATGGGCGTGCGCATCTGGGTGCAGAACCGCGTGGACTTCTCCAACACCATCAACCTCATGACGGCCGGCGCCGGCCTGATCATCGCGATCGCCGACCCGCAGCTGGTGCTCGGCGGGCTCGTGTTCGGCGGCATCACACTCGGCACGATCGCCGCGCTCGTGGTGTACCACCTGATGATCGCGATCGCGCGGGTGCGCGACACCGAGCCGGTCTCCGAGGACGACGACGCCTACGAGGCCTCCGAGGCCGGCCGCCTGGGCTGACCGCCCAGGCGGCCGGCCATCCACGCGACGAGTCCCGCACAGTTGGGCTTAAACCGGGCGTTTGACCCCAACTGTGCGGGACTCGTCAAGGTTGCCGGGCGTGGTGAAGCGGGCAGGTCTCAGCCCAGGCTGAGCAGATAGGCGACCACGGGCCAGCCGTTCACGATCAGGTGGAGCACGATGTTGGCCGCGATGTTCCGGTACCGCCACCACAGCAGGCCCAGGAACAGGCCCATGGTGCCCTGCACGGCGACGAGCACGGCGAGGTCCATCGGCAGGTCTGCGATCCCGTGCGTGCCCGTGTGCATGAGCGCGAAGAGGATGCTCGTGGCGAGGATGCCGGCGGCGGGGCCGAGACCCGCCTCGAGCCGGGTCTGCAGCCAACGCCGATAGAACAGCTCCTCGCCCACGCCGGCAGTGACGGCGGTGACGACGGCCGCCACGATCAGGAACTCCACATCCGTCCCGGAGAAGTCGGCCGGCTCCACCCACGGCGCCGCCTGGGCGAGCCAGGTCCATACCGCCACCACGACCAGCGGGGCCCACCAGCGCCAGGCACCCCTCGCGATCCTGACCCTCACGCCGCCCTGCCACAGGAAGCGCAGGACGATCGCCGGCAGGATCAGGAACGTGAGCGCCTTGACCAGGACGAAGTCCGTCGAGTCCACGCCCAGGGGGCCGAGCACGATCATCAGGACCGCCGTCCCCAGCAGGAACCAGGTGCTCCGCCGGAACGCGCGCGGCTCCTCCACGAGCGCCGGCTGCGCGGTCCGCCGCAGGGGCAGCAGGAGCACCAGCGCCATCCCGACGGCGGGCGGCAGCAGCGCCTGCCCCAGCGGGAGCACCGGCGCGCTCGCATCCGCGGAGACGGGAATCCCCTGCGGGTGCGTCACGACGACAGCCCCCACCGCCGCCGCCCAGAGCGCCGCACAGACGACGAGGACGAGGCGGGAGAGGCTCGAGGGTGCCGGAGCGGCGGTTTCCTTCACGGCCGTACTCTAGGCGACGTCGACGTCCTCTCCACCCCTGCAAGGCGGCGGGCCCGGTCAGCGGGAG
Organism: Micrococcus sp. HG099; assembly: GCF_024723355.1. Lineage (NCBI taxonomy): Bacteria > Bacillati > Actinomycetota > Actinomycetes > Micrococcales > Micrococcaceae > Micrococcus > Micrococcus sp. HG099. Next base: position 9,682 of record NZ_JANQCJ010000060.1, read on the forward strand.
CTGTTGCCCCGCCGACCGCGGGCCACGCCCACGAAGGACTGCACGAGCTCGGAGTCGGCCTCCTTGAGCCAGGCCAGGGCGACGTCCCAGCCGGGGTGGCGGGCGGCGTCGTCGTCCTCCGCCTCCCCCGGACCGGCGGCGGCCGTCCCGGCATCCCCGGCGTCCGCCTCGACCTCGGCGCGCGTCGCGGCGGCCTCGCGGTCGGCGCGGGACATGCCCACGGTGTCGTCCAGGGCGGAGGCCAGCGGGAGCACCACCACGTCCTTGCGCCCGAACATGCGCGCCACGGACATGGGCAGCACCACGTGGCCCGCCCCGGACGCGGCGATCTCCAGGGCCATCCGCTCGCCCGCGCCGGGCAGCTCGGCGGAGTCGAGAGGATCCTCGACGGGCGCCGCGGCGAACCGGGCGGGGTCCAGCTCCTCCTCCGGGTCGAGCTCGGCGAGCGGCACGGGACCGTCCGCCTCGGCGTCCCACGCGGCCAGCAGGTGGTCCCTGCCCACGCACACCACGGGCAGCTCGGCGTACACGCCCACGAGGTGCACGCGCCGCGGGTCCACGCCGGCGGCGCGCAGCATCTCCTCGGCCTCGACGTCGCGGCGGCGCCGCACGTAGCCCAGCTGCGGCAGGGGGTGCCGCGGCATCCCGGCGTCGTCGTGGGCCAGGTGGGCCAGCTGGGAGGCCTCGTCGTGGTTCACGAGCTGCACCACGCGCTGCCGGGTGGTGAACCGGTCCACCCACGTGGACGGCGTCGCCCCGGGGATGGTGGCCAGGAACAGGGTCTCGGGGGGCGCGGCCAGGTCCGCGGGCGCGCTCGGGGCACGACGGCGGCCCTCGCCCCCGGCGCGGGAGCCGGACCCGGCCCGCTGGGGACCGCCGCCCTTGGCTCCGGCGCGGCCGCCCGTGCGGGTGGAGCGGGCGGGCCCGCCCCGGCTGGCGCGCTGGCGTCCTGCGCCGCGTCCGCCTCGTGCGCCGCTCAGCGGACCTTCTCCTTCAGGAAGGCCACGGCGCGGCCCCACGCGAGGGCGGCCGCCTCGGGGCGGTAGTTGCCCTGCGGGTCGTCGTCGTTGTGGAAGGCGTGGGGGGCGTCGTAGTAGAAGTACTCGACCTCGGCCCCGGACTCGTCCCGGATCTGCTGCTCCTGCTTCTTGGCGTCCTCGACGGAGAACATCGAGTCCTGCTCGCCGTAGTGGCCCTGGATCGCGGCCTTCACGCCCGCGAAATCGCCGGGCACGCCCTGGCCGACGCCGTAGAACGGCACGGCCGCGGAGACCTTCTCGCCCTGCTGGGCGGCCAGGGCCAGCACGAAGCCGCCGCCCATGCAGAAGCCGATCGCGCCGACGGTCGTGGAGGTGACCTCCTCGCGGGCCAGCAGCCAGTCCACGGCGCCGGCCAGCTGGCGGGCGCCCTCCTCGGCGGGCAGCTTCTGCATCATCTCGCCGGCCTCGTCGCCGTCGTGGGCGATCCAGCCGCCGTAGAGGTCCGGGGCGAGGGCCACGAAGCCCTCGGCCGCGAGCCGGTCGCAGACGTCCTTGATGTGGTCCACGAGGCCCCACCACTCCTGGATCACGATCACCGCGGGCCCGGAGCCGGACTCGGGCAGGGCGAGGTAGCCGTGGCCCACCTGGTCGCCGTCGTGGGAGGCGTCCTTGGAGGGCAGGTCGAACGTCGTGTTCTGGTGCGGGGTCTTCGAAGCCATCATGGGCCCCACACTACGAGCAGACCGGGCCCCTCATCGAGGGGCCCGGTCCGGGGGATGCGTCTCAGTCAGACGGTTGCACAGCGGTCTGTGCGGCGCTCAGGCTCAGGCCTGGACGTCGGCCTCGGGCAGCACGAAGGCGGCGCCGATCTCGAGCTTCACCTTGTCGGAGACCAGCACGCCGCCGGCCTCGGTGGCGGCGTTCCAGGTGAGGCCGAAGTCCTTGCGGGAGATCTCGCCCTTAGCCTCGAAGCCCACGCGGGTGGTGCCGAAGGGGTCCACGTCCTGGCCGCCGAGCTCGGCCTCGAGCTCCACGGTGCGGGTGACGCCGTGCAGGGTCAGCTCGCCGACCAGGGTGAACTCCTCGGCGGCGCCGCGGACCTCGGTGGAGCGGAAGGTCATGGTGGGGAACTGCTCGACGTCGAAGAAGTCGCCGGAGCGCAGGTGCTGGTCGCGGCCCTCGTTCTTGGTGTTGATCGAGGCGACGTCCACGGTCACCTCGACGGAGGAGGCGTTGAAGTCCTCGGCGACGACGAGCGTGCCCTCGACGGCCGCGAAGGTGCCGCGGACCTTGGAGATGCCGGCGTGGCGGACCACGAAGTCGACGTCGGAGTGGGCGGGGTCGAGGTTCCAGGTGCCGGTGGTGATCTGAGCCATGGGGTGCTCCTTCGGGGAGAGGTTTCGGGTGGTTCCGTGCTGCGTCCGGGGGGCGGGGTCCGGCCTGGTCTCCAGGCGTCCGGTCCGTGGCCTCCGGTCTCAGCATCGATTCAAGCATTAACCCTCGGGGTCGTCCAGCGGAAACTGCTTGAAATTGCAAAGAGTGATGAAAGTCACCATCCGGCGGCGGGTCCCGGCCGTCGCCGTGGGCCGGGACCGTTCCGACGAACGTCGCACGGGGACCCGACCCAGGTCTCTCCTGCCGGCGACGCGGCGTCCCTAACGTCCTGTGTGGCGGCCCGATCCGCGGCCGCGCCCCTCCACGTCAGGAACCCGTCATGCCCCACCGACCGTCCCCGTCCTCCCCCTCGCCGCGGCGGGGTCGACCCCTCCGGGGGCTGCGCGGCCTCGTCGCCGCCGGCGGGGTCGTGCTGCTGCTCGGATCCGCCGTGCAGCCGGCCGCCGCGCAGCCGGCCGACACCGCGGCGCAGTCGGCCGCCGTCGCGCACGCACCGTCGACGACGGCCACCGCCGCCTCGACGCCGCGACTTCCGCGCGTCGCCGCCGTCCGCGAGCTGGACGCGCGGATCGCCGAGGCGGGCGCCTACCTGTCCCGCGGGGCGGACGGCGTCCTCCGCTTCGACGCAGCGGCCGCCGCCGTGGACGGCGCCTCGGCGGACGTCCTCGACCTCGGGGCCGTGATGAACCAGATGGCCGGCCCCGCCTCCTCCGGGCCCCACGCGCAGGCGAAGCTCAGCCTTCCCGTCTGGGGCAACTGGTGCGGGCCCGGCCACGGCGGCGGAACGCCGATCGACGTCCTCGACTCGATCTGCCGCACCCACGACCGGTGCTACGGCGCCCGCGGCTACTTCGCCTGCTCGTGCGACCGTGAGATCGTCAAGAACATCCGCGCCAACGTCCACCGGATGGGCTCCCGCGAGAGCCTCGTGGCCGCGGCCGTGGCCACCTACTTCACCTACTGCCTCTGCAACCCCCTGAAGTGAGCCCGACCATGACCTCCGCGACCTCTTCATCGCCGGCCTCGCCCGCACCGGCGGCGGCCTGCCTCGTCCTGACCCTGGCGGCCACGGCCGCCCTGCCGGACTGGGGCGGCTCGGGCGTCGCCCGGCCGCTGTGGGCCCTCCTCCTCCCGGCCGCGCCGGGGCCTGTCCCTTATACACACCTGACGCTGCCGACGAGCTTACGCGGGTCG
>NZ_JANQCJ010000061.1:0-13168 GCF_024723355.1 Micrococcus sp. HG099
GGGCGGACGGGGCGGCGGGGGTGCTCATGGGCTTCACTTCCGGTGGTCGGAGCTCTCTAGGATGGCGTCGACGCGGGCGGCCATCTCGTCCGCGGTGGGCTGGTGCCAGTCCGGGTCCTTGGCGCGACGGGCGTCGCGGCGCAGGCGCAGCACGACCCACACCACGAGGAACGCCAGGATCAGGACGACCACGACGTTGGAGAAGACGTCGGCGTAGTCGGAGACGAGGTGGAACCGCTCGCCGAGGGCGTAGCCGCCGTACACGAAGATCGCGTTCCAGATCAGGGAGCCGAGCGTGGTGAAGAGGGTGAACATGCCCAGGTGCATGCGCTCGATGCCGGCCGGGATGGAGATCAGGGACCGGAACACGGGGACCATGCGGCCCAGGAACACCGTCCAGTAGCCGTAGCGGGCGAACCAGCGCTCGGTCTTGGCCACGTCCTCCACATCCACCAGGGGCATGCGGTCCGCGATCCGGTACATGCGTCGGCGGCCCAGCAGCGCCCCGATCCCGTACAGCGCCAGGGCGCCGGTGACCGAGCCGACGGTGGCCCAGAGGAGCGCGGCGAGGGGGCTGAACGCCCCGCCGGCGGCGGTGAACCCGGCCAGGGGCAGGATCAGCTCGGAAGGGATGGGCGGGAAGATGTTCTCCGCGAACACCGCCAGACCCACGCCCACGGGGCCGACAGCCTCCATGATGTCCACGACCACGTTGCCGAGCCAGCCGTAGTCGGCGTCGGCGGTCACGGTGGAGGCGGCCAGGGTCAACGGGGTCACGGGGGGGAGCATGCCCTCCATTGTCCACCATCGCACCGGGCACGGCGCCGGACGGGCGACGGCGACGGGCCGTCGTCGTCCGCTCTGCGCGCACACGCGCGCCCGGGCGGGCGGGAAACGGCGCCCCGTTGGTAGGCTCACACTGCTGACCGCTCACCGATCCGTTCGCGCCACACCCGTTCGAGGTGCCTGCCGCGGGCCCTACTGGAAGGAAGACTCCATGAGCATCGTCCAGATTCCGCTGCGCCTGGCCTCCGGCGCGTTCATCCTGAACTCCGGCCTCAACAAGCGCAACATCTCCGAGGAGCAGGCCGCCGGCATGCGGGACATGGGTGCGCAGGGCGTGCCCTACCTGGCCAAGCTGACCCCGGCCCAGTTCAAGAACTTCATCGTGGCCACCGAGGTCGGCACCGGCGCCGCCCTGCTGGCGCCGTTCGTGCCCGGCTGGCTCGCCGGCTCGGCCCTGACCGCCTTCTCCGGCGGCCTGATGTCCATGTACCTGAACACCCCGGCCATGACCGAGAAGGACGGCGTGCGCCCCTCGCAGGAGGGCACCGGCGTCGCCAAGGACGTGTTCCTGCTCGGCTCCGGCCTGGCCATCGCCGCCGACTCCGTGGCCAACCGCTCCGGCAAGCGCCGCAAGGCCGCCAAGAAGCGCGCCGCCCGCATCGGCAACGCCCGTGACGCCAAGGTGCAGGCCATCCGCGACGCCCAGGACGAGAAGGTCGCCGCGATCCACGCCGCCCGCGACGAGCAGGTCGCCGCGCTGCGCGAGGCCCGCGAGGAGCTGAAGAAGCTGCGCAAGAAGGCCTGATCCTTCCCCGCACGCCAGAGGGGCCCCGCCCGGACCGCACGGTCCGGACGGGGCCCCTCTGCCGTGGGGCTGACCCCTCAGAGGTCGATCTCTGTGGGGTGCAGCACGCGGCGCAGGAAGTCCTGGGTGCGCGGCTGCTGCGGGTCGGCGATGAGCGCGGCCGCGGGGCCGGTCTCCACCACCACGCCGGCGTCCATGAACACCACGCGGTCGGCCACCTCGCGGGCGAAGCCCATCTCGTGCGTCACCACGAGCATGGTCATGCCGTCGCGGGCGAGCTGGCGCATGATCGCGAGCACCTCGCCCACCGTCTCGGGGTCCAGGGCCGAGGTGGGCTCGTCGAAGAGCATCAGCTGCGGGTCCATGGCCAGCGCGCGGGCGATGGCCACGCGCTGCTGCTGGCCGCCCGAGAGCTGGTCCGGGAAGCGGTCCTCGAGCTCGGCCAGGCCCACGCGGGCCAGCTGGCGGCGGGCCACCTCGGCGGCCTCGGCCTTGGAGCGCTTGAGCACCTTCACCTGGGCCACCGTGCAGTTCTCCAGCACGGACAGGTGGGGGAACAGGTTGAACTGCTGGAACACCATGCCCACGTGGCGGCGCAGGGCGTCCAGGTCCACGTCCTCGTCCGTGACGTCGAAACCCCCGACGGTGATGCGGCCGGAGTCCGGCTTCTCCAGGAGGTTCACGCAGCGCAGCAGCGTGGACTTGCCCGAGCCGGAGGGGCCGATCAGGCACACGACCTCGCCCGGGGCGACGTCGAGGTCGATCCCGCGCAGGACGTGGTTGGACCCGTAGGACTTGTTCAGGTCGGCGACGCGCACACCGGCGGCGTCCACGGCGGACGCGGCGGGCTGGGGGGTCTGCTGGGCCATGTCAGTGCCCCTTCTTGGTCGAGCGGGCCTCGAAGCGGCGCGCCAGCAGGGACAGCGGCACGGTGATCACGAGGTAGAACAGGCCGGCCACGAGGATCGGCGTCATGCCGGCGTCGAGGGCGGAGATGCCGTCGCGGCCGAACTTGGTGAGCTCGTACTCGTGCGCGGCCAGGCCGAGCACGTAGACCAGCGAGGAGTCCTTGGTCAGCAGGATGACCTCGTTGGTGAGCGGGGGCAGGACGATCCGGAAGGCCTGGGGGATCACGATGGTGATCATGGCCTGCCAGGCGGGCATGCCGAGCGAGCGGGCGGCCTCCATCTGCCCCGGGGGCACGGCCTGCAGGCCGGCGCGCAGGGTCTCCGCGATGTACGCGGCCGCCACCATGCCCAGGGCCGTCATCACGACGACGGGGATCGGCCACGAGACGCCGAACGCGAAGGGCACGCCGTAGCCGAAGGCGAGGAACACGAGCAGGGCGGGGACGCCGCGGAAGAACTCCACGTACGCGGTGGCGAGCCAGCGGTACGGGGCGAACGCGCTCATGCGCATCAGGGCCAGGACGATGCCGCCCAGCAGGCCGACCACGAACGAGGTCGCGGTGTAGAACAGCGTGTTGCCCAGGCCCACCAGGATGATGTTCGGGAACAGCGGCGCCACGGCCGGGAAGTTCAGGACGTTCTCGCCGATGGTGCCCCAGTCGATCAGCAGTGCGAGCACCACGATCGCCAGGACGAACACGGCGGCCTGGATCGCCAGGGAGACGGTGCGGCGGCGCCGGGCGCGGCCGGGCCGCGCGGGGGCGGCGGTGGTCTGCGTGCTCATCGGTAGTCCTCCTGGGCCAGGCCGAACCAGCGCTCCTGGAGCTCGGCGACCGTGCCGTCGTTGCGCAGCTGCTGCAGGGCGCGGTTCACGGCGGAGCCGAGCTGGGCGTTCTGCGGGGCGACCGCCATGCCGAGCTGTTCGCCGGTGGGCAGGTTCTCGACGACCTCGAAGCGCTCGTCGTCCTTGAGCGAGTAGAGGATCACGGACTGGTTGCCCAGCAGCGCGTCCACGGTGCCGGCCTGGAGGGCCTGGACCTGCATGCCGCCGTCCTCGAACTCGATGGGGTTCAGCCCGTTCTCCTTGGCGTACGCGTCGCCCGTGGTGGCGGCCTGGACGCCCACGCGGCGGCCCTTCGCGGACTCGACGTCGGTGATGCCCGAGTCCGTGGCGGCCACGAGCACGAGGTCGTCGTCCAGGTAGGGCAGCGTGAAGGCCATGGCCCGCTGCCGCTGCTCCGTGATGGAGATGGAGGAGGCGTTCAGGTCGCAGCCGGTGAGCGAGGCGCCGGACTCGATGGCCTCGAAGGAGGAGTCGATGACGTTCACCCCGAGCCCCAGCTCCTCCGCGATCGCGTGCACGAGCTGGATGTCGTAGCCGGTCAGCTCGCCGTCCAGCTCGAACTCGAACGGCGGGTAGGGGATGTCGGAGCAGACCGTCAGGACGCCGGGCTGCACCAGGTTGTACGTGGTGCTGAGGTCGTCGTCGGAGACGACGCCGGCCACGCCGGAGTCGCCTCCCAGGACGGCGCAGCCGCTGAGCGCCAGGGCGCCGGCGCCGAGCGCCAGGGCGCGGAGCGCGCGGGTGGGGGTGCGGTTCATGGGGGCCTTCCGGGCCTGCGCGGCCGGGGTGAGGGGTCGGGCGGAGGTGGGCGGCGTCGGCGGGGTGCGGCCGGGCCGTCCGGGTCAGGGTGACATCGTAGGGCTCCGGCGGCGTCGGGTGTCCAGCATGCGGAAGCGTGTCGGGCCCCGGCGGGCCCGCGCGGCCCGCACCGGGAGGGGCCCGGTCCCGACGCGCGGGGCCTGGCCACCGGGCCACGCGCCGGGGAGGATGGCCCCGAGGAGCCCGCACGACAGACCGAACCCTGGAGGATCCCGATGCGCCGCACCGACCGACCCCGCACCCGTCCCGCCCGAGCCCGCGTGGTCGCGGCGCCGGCCCTGCTCTCCGCCGCGGCGCTGGCCCTGGTCGGCTGCGGCGGCGGGGACGACGCCGAGCCGTCTGCGGCCCAGACGGTGACCGTCACGGCGAGCCCCGAGGAGGCCGCGTCGTCGTCGCCCACGCCCTCGGAGTCCGCCGCGTCCTCCGCGGCGGCCTCCGCGACCCCGAGCGCGTCCGCCTCGGGCTCCACCGCCGCCGGATCGGACGCGGACGTGGACGAGGCGCGCCTGGACCGCCTCGAGGCGACCCTGCTGAGCCCGGAGACCGCCCCCGGCGGCGTCTTCACGGACATGGACGTCCAGCGCGCCCCGCTGGAGACCCTCGAGACCAGCCTCACCCTGACCGGGGTCACCCCCACGGGGGCGTGCGCCGACCTGATCGAGCGCATCGACACCCGCAGTGTGGCCGGCGCCGGAGCGGTGCTCGCCGACTACACCGTGGACCCCGCGGTGCGGACCGGCTTCGCCACGGAGGAGCCCCAGGCGTTCACCATGGTCGCGGCGTCGCCGGGTGCGGAGGACCTCTCCGGGGACCTGGGCCGACTGGCCGAGACCTGCGGCGCCTTCGGCGGCGACGGCGAGCCGCACGTCGAGTTCACGGACGTGCCCGGCGTCGAGGACGCGGCGCGCGTGGTGATGGCCCTGCAGGAGGGCGGGGACCCCATGGTGGACATGGTGGTGGGCGGCGAGTCCGACGGCACCGAGCACGTGTACATGGGCATGGTCAACGTGGAGCCGGAGACGGCCGCCGCCGCGCTGCGCGCGCAGGTGGAGGCGTTCCAGGCGCGCGAGCGCTGAGCCGATCTGAGGGGTCACGCGAGCGGGGCCTGCCGGGCCGAGCTGTCCTGCAGATGGCCGGTATGAGGCGCGGAATCGCCCTCATACCGGCCATCTGCAGGACGGCTCGCCGCGCACCAGGGGCTCAGCCCACTCCTGACCCTCCGTCGGGCCGCGCTGCCCCGCCGCGGCCCGCCGGGCGTCCGGCGGACGGCTCGAGGCGCGCGCCGTCGTCGAGCACCGGGGCCGCGTGGAACGGGCGGCCGGAGCTGACCTCCGCCGCAGTGCGCCGAGCGGAGCCGATGGCGAACAGGCGCCCCTCCTGGGAGAGCAGGGGCGTGGCGTCGATCGAGAGGTCCTCGTCCTCGCGCACGGCCTCGGCCACGAGGCGGGCCAGGCGCCGGCTGCGGTCCTCGTGACGCTCGGCCGCCTCCAGGACCACGGTGTGCCGCGTGGCCAGCTGGATCTCGGAGGAGGCGTCCACGCCCACGGCGAGCTGGCGGCCGCGCAGCATCTCCGCGTCCAGGGCGGCCCCCGCGAGCAGGACGATGCACGCGATCCAGGCCAGGACGAGCACGCCGATCGCCGAGTTGATCCGGCCGACCACGGCGAACTGGCCGAACCGGTCCGTGATCCAGCCCAGGGCCAGCGTGGCCGCGAACAGCAGGACCACCACGGACACCGCCCCCGCGGACAGCGGCCGGTAGCGCGGCGGCACCACGTTGGGTCCGAGCCGGTAGGCCAGGGTCACCGTCAGGGCGATCACCACGAGGATCACCGGCCACTTCACCACGTTCCAGGTCAGGACCGTCTCCTCGGGCAGGCCCACCGCCTGTCCGATGCGCAGGGAGAGGTCGCCGCCGAGGACCACGAGGATGACCACGAGCACGATGCCGACCATGAGGGCCAGCGTCTCCACGAGCAGCACGAGCCGGAACTGCAGGAACGGCCGGCCCTCGCGGGTGTCGTGGATGCGGTGCATGGCCCGGTGGAACGCGCCCACGGCGCCCGAGGCGGAGACCACGGCGCCCAGGACGCCCAGCACGACGGCGGCCGTGCCGGTCCCGGCGGAGCCGAGGGTGAGGATCCACTCGCGCACGGTGTCCGGGGTCAGGGACGGCCAGATCTCGGTGGCGAGCTGGGCCGCGGCGTCCACCGTCTCCTCCTGGACGCCCAGCAGGGAGACGAGGGAGACGAGGGCCACCACGGTGGGCAGCAGGGACAGGGCGGCGAAGAAGGTCATGGCCGCGGCCACGTCCCAGACCTGCAGCTCCAGCAGGCGGTGCGCGGTGCGCCGCAGCACGTACAGGAGGGACACGCGGGGGCGTGCGTACGTGCGCAGGCGGCGGGGCGCCGCGGTGGAGCCTGACATGGCTCCACGCTAGTGCCCGGGGGCGGGGTGCCTCGCCACACTGGGCGCACTACTGCCAGGTAGCGCCGAATTTACTTGGCAGTAGTGCGCCCGGTGCGGACGCCGTGGTGGCGCGTGGGGGCGGGGTGGAGCGGAATACCTCTGGCCCCGGAAGAGTTGAGCTGAATAGACTCAACTTCGAGACGGCGGCGGGAACGGCCCGCCGTCGACGGTTGTCCGACACCCCCGGGACACGGGGGAGAGAAGGAGCGATGCGCCCATGGATGCCAAGTTCACCACCAAGAGCCAGGAGGCGCTCTCGGCCGCGGCCATGAACGCCTCCACCGCCGGCAACCCCCAGATCGAGCCCGCCCACCTGCTGAAGGCCCTGATGGACCAGCGGGAGTCCGTCGCGGTGGCCGTCCTCAAGGCCGCCGGGGCCGACCCCGACGCCGTCTCCACGGCGGCCTCCTCGGCCATCCGGCGCCTGCCCTCCACCCAGGGCAGCACGGTGGCCCAGGCCCAGCTCTCGCGCGCCGCCCTGCAGGTCGTGCAGAACGCGCGCACCCAGGCCGAGGAGCGCTCGGACGAGTTCGTCTCCACCGAGCACCTGCTGCTCGGCGTGGCCGCGGACCCGGGCGAGGCCGGTGAGGCACTGCGCTCGAACGGAGCGAGCCTCGAGGCGCTCGCCGCCGCCCTGACCCAGGTGCGCGGCGACTCCCGCGTCACCACCCAGGACCCGGAGAACACCTTCCAGTCCCTGGAGAAGTACGGCACGGACCTCACCGAGGTCGCCCGCTCCGGCAAGCTCGACCCGGTGATCGGCCGCGACGCCGAGATCCGCCGCGTGGTGCAGGTGCTCTCGCGGCGCACCAAGAACAACCCCGTGCTCATCGGCGAGCCCGGCGTCGGCAAGACCGCCGTCGTCGAGGGCCTGGCCCAGCGGATGGTGGCCGGGGACGTCCCCGAGTCCCTGCGCGGCAAGACGCTGATCAGCCTGGACCTGGGCGCCATGGTCGCCGGCGCCAAGTACCGCGGCGAGTTCGAGGAGCGCCTGAAGGCCGTCCTCGAGGAGATCAAGGCCGCCGAGGGTCAGGTCGTCACGTTCATCGACGAGATCCACACCGTCGTGGGCGCGGGCGCGTCCGAGGGCGCCATGGACGCGGGCAACATGCTCAAGCCCATGCTGGCCCGCGGCGAGCTGCGACTGATCGGCGCGACCACCCTGGACGAGTACCGCGAGAACATCGAGAAGGACCCCGCCCTGGAGCGCCGCTTCCAGCAGGTCTACGTGGGCGAGCCCAGTGTGGACGACACGATCGCCATCCTGCGCGGGCTCAAGGAGCGCTACGAGGCCCACCACAAGGTGGCCATCGCCGACTCCGCGCTCGTGGCCGCGGCCACGCTGTCCCACCGGTACATCACCGGCCGCCAGCTGCCCGACAAGGCCATCGACCTCGTGGACGAGGCCGCCTCGCGCCTGCGCATGGAGATCGACTCCGCCCCGGAGGAGATCGACGTCCTGCGCCGCCAGGTGGACCGCCTGACCATGGAGGAGCTCGCCCTCGAGGGCGAGACGGACCCGGCATCCGTCGAGCGGCTCGAGGCCCTGCGCGCCGAGAAGGCGGACCGCGAGGAGGAGCTCACCGCCCTCACCGCCCGCTGGGACGCGGAGAAGGCCACCCTCAACGAGGCCGGTGACCTGCGCGCCAAGGTGGACGAGCTGCGCTCGCTCGCCGAGAAGGCCCAGCGCGACGGCGACCTCGCCGAGGCCTCCCGCCTGCTGTACGGCGAGATCCCCGCGCTGGAGAAGCAGCTCGAGGAGGCGGACCGCGCCGCCCGCGAGGCCGACCGCTCGACCACAGAGCCGATGGTCTCCGAGGAGGTCACGGCGGACGACATCGCCGAGGTGGTCTCCGCGTGGACCGGCATCCCCGCCGGGCGCATGCTCACCGCCGAGTCCGAGAAGCTGCTCACCATGGAGGAGCACCTCGGCGAGCGGCTGATCGGGCAGGGGGACGCCGTCGTCGCCGTCGCGGACGCGGTGCGCCGCTCGCGGGCCGGCATCGCGGACCCGAACCGGCCCACCGGCTCGTTCCTGTTCCTGGGCCCCACGGGCGTGGGCAAGACCGAGCTCGCCAAGGCGCTCGCGGAGTTCCTCTTCGACGACGAGCGCGCCATGGTGCGGATCGACATGTCCGAGTACGCGGAGAAGCACTCCGTCTCCCGCCTGGTCGGCGCCCCTCCGGGCTACGTCGGCTACGACGAGGGCGGCCAGCTCACGGAGGCCGTGCGGCGTCGCCCGTACTCGGTGGTGCTGCTGGACGAGGTGGAGAAGGCCCATCCCGAGGTCTTCGACATCCTGCTCCAGGTGCTCGACGACGGCCGCCTCACCGACGGCCAGGGCCGCACCGTGGACTTCCGCAACGTGATCCTGATCCTCACCTCGAACCTGGGCTCGCAGTTCCTCGTGGACCCGACCCTGGACGAGGCCGCCAAGCGCGAGTCCGTGATGTCCGTGGTGCGCGCGGCGTTCAAGCCCGAGTTCCTTAACCGCCTGGACGAGATCGTGCAGTTCGACGCACTCACCGTGGCCGAGCTGACGCGGATCGTGGACCTGCAGGTCGAGTCCCTGCGGGCGCGCCTGACGGACCGCCGCCTCACCCTCGAGGTGTCCGACGCCGCCAAGGCGTGGCTCGCCGAGACCGGGTTCGACCCGGCTTACGGCGCCCGGCCCCTGCGCCGCCTGGTGCAGCGCGAGATCGGCGACCGCCTGGCCCGCGGCATCCTCGCGGGGGAGATCGCCGACGGGGACACCGTGGTGGTGGACCGCGCCGAGGGCGAGGAGGGCCTCACGGTCGCCTCCGCCTGACCGGCTCGCGCCGCCCGCCCGGCCGGCCCCGCCACCCCGCCCGCCCACCCCGCTTTCGTGCGGGAGACGGGAGCCTTCCGGAGGGCTTTCGTGCGGGAGGCGGGAGGCTTCCCTTCCGCCGAGACCGGCCGTCCCCGTCAGGGGGCGGCCGGTCTCGTCCGTCGCGAGGCCTGCGGGGCCTGCGGGGTGCGGGCGTGTCGCTGGTCCCCTGCGGAACCCGTGTCTGACTAGGGTGTGAGTCGCATCACATCACCCGATCGAGAGGTCCTCCATGTCCATGCGACGTCGTCCCGCCCTCCTCGCCGCGAGCGTGCTCGCCGCGGGCCTCGCCGTGGCCCCGGCCGCTGCGGCGATCCCCGGCCACGCAGCCGGCGGCCCCGCCCCTGCGGCCTCCGCGGCGGCCCCTGCCACCGACCGTGCCGGCGGCAACCCCAACAGTCCCGAGAAGCTCGTGGCGGCCATCAGCGCCGCCAACCTGGAGCGAGACATCCGCGCCTTCGCGGACATCGCCGAGGAGCACGGCAACCGCGCCGCGGGCACCCCCGGTTACGACGCCTCGGTGGACTACGCCGTGGCCGAGCTCGAGAAGGCGGGCTACGACGTCGAGCTCGAGGAGTTCGAGATCACCTACACCGAGACTCTGCGGGACGAGTTCACCCAGGAGGGCCCCGTGCAGCGGGAGCTGCCCCATCAGGTGCTCACCTACTCGCCCTCGGCCACCGCCGAGTCCGCGCAGCTGGCGGTGCCGACCGGCGCCCTCGGCTGCACCACGGCGGACTGGGGCGGCGCGGACCTCACCGGCCGGATCGCGCTCGTCTCGCGCGGCGAGTGCCCCTTCGCCCAGAAGTCGACGACGGCGGCCGAGCTCGGTGCCGAGGCCGTGGTCATCTACAACAACGCGGACGGGCCGCTCAACGGCACGCTCGGGGCGCCGTCGGACGACTACGTGGGCACCGTGGGCATCACCCGGGATCTCGGCCAGGAGCTCGTGGCCCAGGCCGCCGCGGGCCCGGTCACCGTCAGCCTCGACCTCGAGCAGCTCGTGGAGCAGCGCCCGACCGTGAACATCCTTGCGGAGACCCGCACCGGCCGCGACGACAACGTCGTCATGGTGGGCGCCCACCTCGACGGCGTCCCTGCCGGCCCCGGCATCCACGACAACGCTTCCGGCTCCGCCGTGACCCTCGAGGTGGCCCGCCAGATGGCGAAGGTCAACAAGACCGGGAACACGGTCCGCTTCGCCCTGTGGGGCGCCGAGGAGATCGGCCTGCTCGGGGCCGCGCACCACGTGGCCGAGCTGAGCCAGTCCGAGCGCGACGCCATCGCGATGTACGTGAACCTGGACATGGTGGCCCCGCTGGACCACCAGAACACCCTGGGCGTCTTGACCGGCGACTTCTCGCTGGGCGCGGAGTCCTTCCTCCAGGAGCAGCTCGAGCGCGACGGCCACGAGCACGGCCCGGCCGGCAACGGCGGCAACTCGGACTACGCGCCGTTCGTGGCCGCGGGCATCCCGGCCACCGGCCTGCTGTCCTACCACGACGACAACTACCACACCGCCCAGGACGACATCGAGAACGTCTCCATCACCTCGCTGACGCACTCGGCCCGGGCCGTGGCGAACCTGGTGGGCACGTTCATGCACGACACCTCGTCCGTGAACGACAAGTGCAACGCCGGCAAGTCCGGCAAGCCGAAGCAGTGCTGATCCGGCGGGGACGCACGTCTCCGCCTCCGCCCGCCTGACGGGTGCGACCGGCCGTCCCCGTGCGGGGGCGGCCGGTCTCGTCTGCGCCGGGCGATGAAGAGGTGCCGGGGGTGGGGGCGCCGTCGTCGTGCCGGAGCGGGGAGACTCCCCTCTCCCGCACGAAAGCGGTGGGGGAGGCTCCCTTTTCCCGCACGAAGGCGATCAGAAGGCGCCGGGCAGGGAGGCCTCGACGCCGGCGCGCGCGGCCCAGCCGATCAGCCCGGCGGCCAGCAGGCCGGTGAGCCCCGTGTAGACCACGATGGAGACGACCTGCCAGAGCATCACGTACCCCTTGGTCGCGCCGAGCCCCACCATCGCCGGCCCGGCCACGTGCCCGGGCAGGAAGACCCACGGGCCGAGCATGCTCACGCCCGGCACGCCCCACCGCTCGAAGCGCTCCCGCATCCGGGCGTCGGCGGCCGGCGGGGCGACGTCGTCGCGCAGGTCCGCGTCGACGGGCCCGACCCCGGCCGCGACGGCCGACCGGCGGCGCCGCAGCACGGCCTCCCGGGTGCCGCCCACCGCGTACACGAGGGCGGCGACGACGAGCACGTTGCCGACCACGGCCACCGGGATGGCCAGCCACGGGCTGACCCCCACGAGCACGCCGATCAGCGCGGCGCCCTCGCCCTCCACCCACGGGATGAAGGAGACCAGGAAGACGCCGAGCCCCTGCAGGGCCTCGGGCAGGCCGGACACGAAGTCGCGGGCGGTGTCCATGAAGTTCACGATGCGTTCCTCTCGGGAGGGGGGTCGGTGTGCGTTCGAGACCAGCCTCCTGCGGGCGCGGGGTCGCCCAGAAGTGGCGCCCCGTCACCGCGCACCGGGAGATCCCGCCGGTGCGGGCGTGACAACTGTCACGGGCCTACCGTGGAAGGCATGACGCCCCCGTCCCCCCTCGCCCCGGAGCCCGTGCCGGACCGCGCCCCGTTCCAGGACCCGGGCTCGGGCCACGCGCCGAGCCCCGCGTCGGCCGCCCTGCCGCCCGGCCACCGCCCCACGGGTGCGCTGCCCGTCGCCCCCGGATCCGACCGCGACCTGCACCGGCTGTGGTGGTACACGGCCGCCGGGCTGCTGAGCGCCGTCGTCGTGGTGGCCGGCTTCCTCGTCTTCGTCATGGCCCGGCGCCTGGCCGTGGCCGAGGGGCCGGACGCATCGCCGCTCGCCGTCACGGTGCTGGTGGCGGGGATCGCGGCGGCCGTGGCCGCCGCCATGGGCCAGACGCTGGCGACCCTGCGGCTGCGCCGGGCGTGGGAGGAGGAGCGCGAGCCCCTGCGCCGCACGGCCGTCGCCGCCCTCCTGCCCGCCCTGCTCGTGGCGCTGACGCCCCTGGCCGTGCCCTCCCTCTCGGCCTGGCCGGTGCTGAGCCTCTGGCTGTCCGTGTGCCTGATCGCGCCGCAGGCGGCGGCGCACGTGCGCACGGCGGTGCTCACCTCGGGTGCAGCGGCCACGCTCGGGCTGACGGCGCTGGCGCTGGTCCGGACGCCCGCCGGGCCGGCGAACTCGGCGGTCGGCGTCCTGCTGTGGTGGGCCATGGTGGTCCTCGTGGTGCTGCCCACCGTGTGGGTCTGGCGGGTGGCGGTGCGGCTCGAGGAGGCCCGCGCGCAGGCCGGCGAGCTCGCGGTCGCCCGGGAGCGCCTGCGCTTCGCCGCGGATCTGCATGACGTGCAGGGCCACCATCTCCAGGTGATCGCGCTGCAGGCGGAGCTTGCTGGGCGGCTCCTGGAGAAGGGCCGCACGGACCAGGCCGGCGCCGCCCTGCGCGACGTCCGCGAGCAGGCCGCCGAGGCGCTGGGGGAGACCCGCGCCCTCGTGCGCGGGCTGCGCCAGGTCAGCGTGGCCAGCGAGATCGAGAACGCGCGCGAGGTGCTCGCCGCCACCGGCGCCGTCGTCGAGGTGAACGTGGACCCGGCCGCCGCGCGCCTGGCCCGGGAGGCCGCCCGCCTCGTCGGGCTCGCCGTGCGCGAGGCCACCACCAACG
>NZ_JANQCJ010000062.1:0-12962 GCF_024723355.1 Micrococcus sp. HG099
GCGCCGGGCACGGACGCGCCCGGCTCGAGGAACGGGTTGCGGATGGGCGCGCGGCGGTCCTGGCTCATGGGTGTGTCCTCTCCGAGGCGGTCGTGACGCGCGGCAGCGCGGAGGTGGGCGGGTGCGGGGGCTCTTCACCCCGGAGGCGGTGCAGCGGGAACCAGCGGCGGCGCGCGCCGGTGAGCGGCTTGGACAGCGGGGTGGCGAGCAGGGCCAGGCCCACGAGCCAGCTGATGCCGAGGGCGAGGACGAACTTGAGCAGGTTGTCCTCCACGCCCTGGCGCATCACCCACATCAGCACCCAGCCGTGCAGCAGCACCACCACGGTGCCGGTGCGCACGAGGGCGGTGATCACGCGGCGCAGGGCCTGGCCGGAGCCGGTGCGTCGGGCGAATTCGCGCAGGATCCGCTCCACCGCCGCGCCGAACACCAGCACCATGCCGGCGGACATCAGGACGCCCGCCAGGGGGGTGAGCAGCGGGGTGCCGAAGCCGCCGAACTTGATGTTGTGGGGCTCGAGGCCCAGGGCCACGGCGGCCAGGCCGAGGCCCACGAGCGCCAGGCCGAGGAGGGTGCGGTGCCGGCGGATGCGCGGCTGCACGCGGCGTCGGAACGCCTCGCCGCTGAGGATGAAGAGCAGGCAGGGCAGGGCCAGGCCGACGCCCAGCGGGGTGCGGGCGATCGTGGACTCCGGGACCAGGTGCGCCCACGCCAGGCCCGCCAGGCCCACGCCCCAGGCGACGGCGGTGGGAAAGCGCTCGAGGAACCGGCGCAGCACCGTGGTGAAGAACAGGACGGAGATGAACCAGAACGCCCACCACGGCGGCTCCTGGTCCGCGCCCCCGTACCAGCCGGCGGCCATCAGCCGCTGCAGCCGTTCCGGATCATCCCCGAACCACGCCAGCGCGGCGGCGGACATGACCACCGCCCACACCAGATAGGGCACCATGAGGGCCTTGAACCGACCCCGGGCGTCCCGGGCGAAGGGCCGGCCGCGGGTCCAGAAGTAGCCGGTGAGGAAGAAGAACAGCGGCATCCGCCAGATCTCGAGGTACCGGCTGAACGTGAGGTCCGCGAGGTAGGCGTGGCCCAGCACCACGGCCGCGATCGAGACGAGCCGAAGGGCGTCCACCCCGGTGTTGCGGGTGGACGCCCTTCGGCGGGTGGAGGCCGTGCGGCCGGTGTCAGCGATGCTGGACTCCCGCTGCGGGCGGCGCCGGCTCAGTGACGGCGGGCGGCGCCGGTCTCGACGGCGTGGGCGCCGGAGACCGGGTGCTCCACGGCCACGGGGCGGGCGTGGATGGCGGCGGTGTCCACGGTGTCGCTGCGGCCGAGGAACACCTGGGGGATCATGAAGGTGACCATGGCCAGCGCCAGGGCGATCAGGCCCGGCACCCACGCGTTCTCCAGGGTCCAGAAGCCCATCGCGTAGAGGCAGCCGAGGAACGCCACGTAGGCGACCAGGAAGGCGATCAGGGAGCCCCAGACGCCGCCCACGTTGGAGTGGTCGATGGCCTTGCCGTTGCGGATCACGTGATGCTCCTTCGGTGCGGTTCCGGCCCGGTCGGACGCCGGGCGGAGGGATGCGGGTCAGTCGGTGCCCAGGATAGCAAGCGCGGAGCTGGCGCCGATGCGTGTGGCGCCCGCCTCGATCATGGCGAGCGCGTCCTCGCGGGTGCGCACGCCGCCCGAGGCCTTCACGCCCACGTGCTCGCCCACCGTGCGACGCATCAGCGCGACGTGCTCGACGGTGGCGCCGGCGGTGGAGAAGCCGGTGGAGGTCTTCACGAAATCCGCGCCGGCCTCGACGGCGGCCTCGCACGCCAGGACGATCGCGTCGTCGTCCAGGAGGGCGGTCTCGACGATCACCTTGAGCAGCGCTCCGCCCTGGCCGGCGGGCCCGGCGGCGTGCGCGGCCTCGGCCACGGCGCGGACGTCCTCCACGAGGCGGGCGCGGTCCCCGGCCCGGGCGGCCGCGACGTCGATCACCATGTCCACCTCGTGCGCGCCGGCCTCGATGGCCTGGCGGGCCTCGAAGGCCTTCACCTCGGAGGCGTTGGCGCCCAGGGGGAAGCCGATCACGGTGCAGGTCAGCACGTCCGAGCCGGCCAGCTCGGCCGAGACGAGCGGCACCCACCGCGGGTTCACGCACACGCTCTTCACCCCGGCCTGGCGGGCCTCGGCCACGAGACGGCGCACGTCCGCCTCCGAGGTCTCGGCCTTGAGGGCGGTCGCGTCGATGTACTGGGCCAGCTCGGCCGTGCTGAGAGTGCGGGTCATGCGCGCCAGCCTACCGACCCTCAGCCGCCCACCAGCGCCGCGACCTCGGCCCGCAGGGCCTCGAGGCGCTCGGCGGCCACGGCCGGGTCCGCGTCGCGGGCGCCCAGGTAGCACTTGAGCTTCGGCTCCGTGCCGGAGGGACGCACCAGCACGCGGGTGCCGGAGGCGGTCGCGAACAGCAGCGCGTCCGTGGGCGGCAGGCCCGCCCCGCCCTCGGCGAGGTCGCGGCGCACCGTGACCGGCTCGCCCGCGAGCGTGGCCGGGCCCTGCGCCCGCAGCGCGGCCATGGTCCGCGGGATCACGGACAGGTCCGCCACGCGCACCGAGACCTGGCCGCTGGGCATCGACCCGGTGACCGCGTCGACGTCGGCCAGCGCGTCCGCCACCGTGCACCCCCGGGCCGCCAGCCCGGCGACGAGCTCCGCGGCCACGAGCGCCGCCGTGATCCCGTCCTTGTCCCGGACCATGTCCGGGTCCACGCAGTAGCCCAGCGCCTCCTCGTAGCCGAAGCCGAGCTGCGGGGCGCGGGAGATCCACTTGAAGCCGGTCAGCGTGACGTGGTGCGCCACCGACCGCGCCTCGGCCAGGGCAGCCAGCTGCGGGGAGGAGACCACCGAGTTCGCCACGGAGCGCTCCGCGGCCGCCAGGGCGGGCAGCAGGTGGGCGCCGAGCAGGGTCCCGACGGCGTCGCCCGAGAGCATCCGCCACACGCGGGTCCCGTCCGGGCCAGGGAAGGGTGCGGCGAGGGCCAGGCGGTCGGCGTCCGGGTCGTTGGCGATCACCAGGTCCGCGTCCACCTCGGCGGCCAGCGCCAGCGCGAGGTCCATCGCGCCGGGCTCCTCCGGGTTGGGGAACGCGACCGTGGGGAACGCCGGGTCCGGCTCCGCCTGCTCGGGGACCACGTGCACCGGGCCGAAGCCGGCCTCGTCCAGCAGGCCGGGCAGCACCGCCCCGCCCACGCCGTGCAGCGGCGTGTAGACGATCCGCAGGGCCCGGTCCGGGTGGCGGTCCTCGTCCAGCACGGCCAGGGCCGCCTCACAGTAGGCCTCGAGCAGCTCGTCGCCGGCCACCGTCCAGCCGTCCTCGGCCAGCGGGATGTCCGCGGTCCAGGCCTCGTGGTCGATGAGCTCGGCGATCGCCACGTCCGCGGGGGAGACGATCTGCGCGCCCCGGCCGGCCTCATCCGTCATCCGGCCGCCGAGGTAGACCTTGTAGCCGTTGTCCGCCGGCGGGTTGTGGCTGGCCGTGACCATCACGCCCGCGTCCGCGGACAGGTGGCGCACCGCGAAGGCGAGCACCGGCGTCGGGAGCGCGTCCGGGAGCAGGACCACCTGCACGCCGGCCGCGGTGAGCACCGCCGCCGTGTCCTGCGCGAAGCCGAGCGAGCCGCGCCGCGCGTCGTACCCGACGACGGCCAGCGGCGCCGCCGCGTCCTCGCCGACGCCCTCCCACAGGTGGCGGGCCAGGCCCGCCGCGGTGCGGCGCACCACGAGGCGGTTCATCCGGGACTCGCCCGGGCCCTCCTCGGCGCGCAGCCCGGCGGTGCCGAAGGCCAGCGGGCCGGAGAAGCGCGAGGCCAGGGACGCGCGGGCGGCCTCGGCCTCCGGGCCGGACCCGGCGGCGGCGTCGAGCTCGGCCCGCAGCGCCTCACGGTGCATCGGGTCCGGGTCCTCGACGGACCAGCGCTCGGCCAGCGCGAGCGCGCGCGCCTGCGAGGCGGGGACGGCGTCGTCGTCGGCCGTGGGGGGCAGGTGCTCGGGACCGGACATCAGAGCCGCCCCACGATGTCCGCGAGCAGACGGGAGATGCGGGGGCCGGCGGCCTGGCCGGCCTCGACCACCTCGCCGTGCGAGAGCGGGGTCCCGGAGATACCGGCGCCCAGGTTGGTCACGAGGGACATGCCGAAGACCTCCAGGCCCGCGTGGCGGGCCGCGATCGCGTCCAGTGCGGTGGACATGCCCACCAGGTCGCCGCCGAGCGTGCGCGCCATGCGCACCTCCGCCGGCGTCTCGTACTGGGGGCCGGAGAACTGCACGTACACGCCCTCGCGCAGCGAGGGGTCCACCTCGCGGGCGATCTGCCGGATGCGCGGGGAGTAGAGGTCGGTGAGGTCCACGAACGTGGCGCCCACGAGCGGGGTGGCGCCGGTGAGGTTGACGTGGTCCGAGATCAGCACCGGGGTGCCCGGGGCGATCTCCGGGTCCAGGCCGCCGCAGCCGTTGGTCAGCAGCACGGTCTTCGCGCCGGCCGCCGCGGCGGTGCGCACCGTGTGGGCCACGGCCTGGGCGTCGCGCGACTCGTAGAAGTGGGTGCGCGAGCCGAACACCAGCGCGTGCGTGCCGTCCGGCAGGCGCACGGAGCGGATCACCGCGTTGTGGCCCGGCACCTTCGGGGCGTGGAAGCCCGGCACCTCGGCCAGCGGCACCGCCGCCACCTCCTCGCCGATCAGGCCGGCGGCCTCGCCCCAGCCGGAGCCGAGCACGACGGCGATGCGGTGCTCCGCCACCCCGGTGGCGTCCGCGATGACGGCGGCGGCCGCGCGGGCCTGGTCGAAGCCCGGGTGGTCGCCGGCCAGGGGGGAGTGGGGGGACAGGGGGGTGGTCTGCTCAGTCACGCGGTGGAGTCTAGTCGCGGGCCCTGCGGAGCGGGGCGGGTCCGGGCGCGGGATCGGGGCGGGCCGGACGTGGGATCGGTGCGGGGGCGGGGACGGCCCGGGACGGCCCCGGGCTAGGAGAATCCCGCGCCCGGCGGACACAATGGGGTGCGTGACCGAGGAAAACAGCACCTTCATCCCGTCCCTGACCATCATCGGCGGCGGCCCCGGCGGCTACGAGGCCGCCATGGTGGCCGCCAAGCTCGGCGCCCGCGTCACCCTGGTGGAGCGCCAGGGCGTGGGCGGCGCGGCCGTGCTCACGGACGTGGTCCCCTCCAAGACGCTGATCGCCACCGCGGACTCCATGCGCCGCGTCGGCCTCGCCGAGGACCTCGGCGTCGACCTCGGCGACGCCGAGCCCCGCGCAGACATGCGCCAGGTGGACCGCCGCATCCTCGAGCTCGCCGGCGAGCAGTCCCGGGACATCCGCGCCGCCCTCGAGCGCCGCGGCGTCCGGGTGATCGACGGCGTCGCGCGCGTCGTCGGGCCGAACGAGGTCTCCGTGCGCACCCTGCAGGACGAGGACGCCGAGCCCGAGGTCATCACCTCGGACGCGATCCTCGTGGCCGTCGGCGCGAGCCCCCGCGAGCTGCCCACCGCCGTCCCGGACGGCGAGCGGATCTTCAACTGGAAGCAGCTCTACGCCATGACCGAGCTGCCCGAGCACCTGATCGTGGTGGGCTCCGGCGTCACCGGCGCCGAGTTCGCCTCCGCCTACAACCGCCTCGGCGCCAAGGTCACCCTCGTCTCCTCCCGCGACCGCGTGCTCCCCGGCGAGGACGCCGACGCCGCCGAGCTGCTCGAGAAGGTCTTCCAGGACAACGGCCTCACCGTGGTCGCCCGCTCCCGCGCCGAGGCCGTGGAGCGCACCGAGACCGGCGTGCGCGTCGAGCTCTCCGGCGAGGGCGCCGCGGACACCCCCTACGTGGAGGGCTCCCACGCGCTCGTCGCCGTGGGCGGCATCCCCAACACCGCGGGCCTGGGCCTCGAGGACGTGGGCGTGGAGCTCACCGAGTCCGGCCACGTGAAGGTCGACGGCGTCTCCCGCACCACCGTGCCCAGCATCTACGCCGCCGGCGACTGCACGGGCAAGCTCGCCCTCGCCTCGGTGGCGGCCATGCAGGGGCGCATCGCCGTCGCCCACCTGCTCGGCGACGCGCTCAAGCCGCTGCGCCCGCACCTGCTGGCCTCCAACATCTTCACCTCCCCGGAGATCGCCACCGTGGGCGTCACCCAGGCCCAGGTCGACTCCGGCCAGTACCAGGCCGACGTGCTGCGCCTGGACTTCGCGACCAACCCCCGCGCCAAGATGTCCGGCGTGCAGGAGGGCTTCGTGAAGATCTTCGCCCGGCAGGGCTCCGGCACCGTGATCGGCGGCGTGGTGGTCTCCCCGCGCGCCTCCGAGCTGATCTACGCGCTCGCGCTCGCGGTGACGCACAAGCTGCACGTGGACGACCTCGCGGACACCTTCACCGTGTACCCGTCCATGTCCGGGTCCATCGCGGAGGCGGCCCGCCGCCTCCACGTGCGCATCTGAGCTGAAGCAGTCCACCGGAACCGCCCTGCCTGCCCGGCCCGCCCCCTCTGCCCCCGGAAGCACTTTCGCTCGGGAAATCGTCGCTACCATCCCGGAATCCTGGGATGGTAGCGACGATTTCCCGAGCGAAAGTCGGGGGTGTGGGGCCGGGGTCAGACGGACGCCGCGCGGCGCTCGCGGGCCGAGGTGACGCCGTCGAGGTCCGTGTGACGGGTCTCCGGGGCCAGGGCCAGCGCGATCATCGTGATCACCGACGCCGCGGCCAGGTAGTAGCCCACGTAGGACACGCCGTACTCCTTGACCAGCCAGGCGGCCAGGAACGGGGTGAGCGCCGCGCCGAGGATCGAGGACACGTTGTAGGCGATGCCCGAGCCGGTGTAGCGCGTGTTCGTGGGGAACAGCTCCGGCAGCACGGCGGACATCGGGCCGAAGGTCAGGCCCATGAGTGCCATGCCCACCGCCAGGAACGCCAGCATCAGCGGCACGTTCAGCCCGGCGCCGGTGCCCATGCGCTCGGCGGACAGCCACAGGCCGAAGGACAGGCCGAACAGCACCATCAGCGCGGACACGGTCAGCAGGGTGGGCTTGCGGCCGAAGCGGTCGGCGAGCCAGCCCGACGCCGGCACGAAGGCGGCGAAGAACAGGATGCCGATCAGCTGCAGTACCAGGAACTCGGCGTAGGGCACGCCGAGCATGCCGTTCTCCGTCTTGCCGATCGCGTAGGACAGGATCCACGTGGTCATCAGGTAGAAGAGCACGTAGGTCGCGTACATGATGAAGGTGCCGAGGACCAGCTCCCACCAATTGCGCTTGAAGACCTCGCCGAGCGGGGCCTTGACGCGGGTGTCGTTGGCGATCGCCCGCTGGAAGACCGGGGTCTCCTCGAGCTTCACGCGCACGTAGAGGCCCACCGCCACCATCACGATGGACAGCAGGAACGGCACGCGCCAGACCCAGTTGAGGAAGGCCCCGTCGTGGTCCGGGTTCGTTGAGTCGTGCCCGAAGCCGATCACGAGGGCCAGGAACAGCCCGTTGGCCAGGAGGAAGCCGATGGGGGCGCCGAGCTGCGGCCACATGGCGGCGCGGGCGCGCTTGCCCTCAGCGGCGTACTCGGTGGCGAGCAGCGCCGCGCCGGACCACTCGCCGCCCAGGCCGAGGCCCTGACAGAAGCGCAGCACCACGAGCATGGCCGGCGCCCACAGGCCGATCTGGAACGCCGTGGGCAGCAGGCCGATCAGGAACGTGGCGATGCCCATGGTCAGCAGTGAGCCGATCAGCGTGACCTTGCGGCCCAGGATGTCGCCGAAGTGGCCGAAGAGCACGGAGCCGATGGGACGGGCGACGAACGCGGTGCCGAACACGGCGAAGGAGGCCAGCAGCGCGGTGGTCTGGTCGTCGCCCGGGAAGAAGATCAGCGGGAAGACGGAGACGGCGGCGGTGGCGTAGACGTAGAAGTCGTAGAACTCGATCGAGGTGCCCACGAGCGAGGCGGTGATGACGCGGCCGCGGGGCACCTCGGCGGCGGCCTCGATGCCGACGGCCGTGCCGTCGGCGGGCGTGGTGGTGTGGGACATGGTGTCTCCCTGGGTACGAAGGGCACAGGGGGTCGATAGACCACGATGTGAGACGAAACGCCAGTCACTGTACGACTGGACGCGCCACCGCGGACCCGCACGTCACCTCATGTCCACCTGCTGGACTGTTGGTGCCGCGACGCCGCCCCGATGCGGACCAACCCCACGCCGTCCGCACCCGCACCCTACAAAGCACTTTCGCTCGGGAAATCGTCGCTACCATCCCGAAATCTTGGGATGGTAGCGACGATTTCCCGAGCGAAAACGCCTGGGCTGGGGAGGGGCTGGGCGCCCGGCTCAGTCGGCGTCGGCGATCGTGGCGATCACCGTGCCGGCCGAGACCGTCTGGCCCGGCTCCACCTCGAGCCCGGACACCACGCCCGCGCGGTGCGCGGTGAGCGGCTGCTCCATCTTCATGGCCTCGACGACGACGATCAGGTCGCCCTCGGCGACCGTCTGCCCGTTCTCCGCCGCCACCTTCACCACGGTGCCCTGCATGGGGGCGGTCAGGGCGTCCGTGCTCACCGCGGCGGCCACGGGGGCGCCGCGCCGGCCGCGGGGACGGCGTCGTCCCGCGCCGGCGCGCTGGGCGGCGCCGGAGATCGTGTGCAGGGCCTCGCCCCAGGTGGGCAGGGTGACGTCCACGCGCTTGCCGTTGACCTCCACCGTGACGGTGCGGCGCGGCTCGCGCGGGGTCGGATCGGCCGGGGCGTGCTCGCTCGGCTCGATGAGGTTCTCGAACTCGGTCTCGATCCACCGCGTGTGCACGGAGAACGGCTCGGGGGAGCCCACGATCTCCGGGGCGAACGCGGGGTCGGCCACCACGGCGCGGTGGAACGGCAGCACGGAGGCCATGCCGGCGATCTCGGCCTCGCCCAGGGCGCGGGCGGCGCGCTGCAGGGCCTGGCGGCGGTCGGCGCCGGTGACGATCAGCTTGGCCACCATCGAGTCGAACGCGCCGGAGACGGTCTCGCCCTCCACCACGCCGGAGTCCACCCGCACGCCCGGGCCGGAGGGCATGCGGAACGTGGTGAGGCGGCCGGGGGCGGGCAGGAAGTTGCGACCCGGGTCCTCGCCATTGAGGCGGAACTCGAAGGAGTGGCCGCGCACGACGGGGTCGTCGTAGCCCAGGGCCTCGCCGCGGGCCATGCGGAACTGCTCGCGCACCAGGTCGATGCCGGTGACCTCCTCGGTCACGGGGTGCTCCACCTGCAGGCGGGTGTTGACCTCGAGGAAGGAGATGGTGCCGTCCTGGCCCACGAGGAACTCGCAGGTGCCGGCACCCACGTAGCCTGCCTCCTTGAGGATCGCCTTGGACGACTCCACGAGGCGGGCGTTCTGCTCGTCAGTGAGGAACGGCGCGGGCGCCTCCTCCACGAGCTTCTGGTTGCGGCGCTGCAGCGAGCAGTCGCGGGTGGAGACCACCACGACGTCGCCGTGCACGTCCGCCAGGCACTGCGTCTCCACGTGGCGGGGCTTGTCCAGGAACCGCTCCACGAAGCACTCGCCGCGGCCGAAGGCGGCCACGGCCTCGCGGACGGCCGACTCGTAGAGCTCGGGGATCTCCTCGCGGGAGCGGGCGACCTTGATGCCGCGGCCGCCGCCGCCGTAGGCGGCCTTGATGGCCACGGGCAGGCCGTGCTCGTCCGCGAACGCCACGACCTCCTCGGTGCCGTTCACGGGGGAGGTGGTGCCGGGGGCCAGCGGCGCGCCGACGTCGGTGGCCAGGCGGCGGGCCGAGACCTTGTCCCCGAGCCGGTCGATGGCGGCGGGGGGCGGACCGATCCACACGAGGCCGGCGGCCTCCACGGCGCGGGCGAAGTCCGCGTTCTCGGAGAGGAACCCGTAGCCGGGGTGCACGGCGTCCGCGCCGGAGCGCTCGGCGGCGTCGAGGATCTTCTCGATCAGCAGGTAGGAGTCCGCGGCGGTCTCCCCGCCCAGGGCCACGGCCTCGTCGGCGAGCTTGACGTGCAGGGCGTCCCGGTCCGGCTCCGCGTAGACGGCCACGGAGGTGAGGCCCTCGTCCTGGCAGGCGCGGACCACGCGCACGGCGATCTCGCCGCGGTTGGCGATCAGCACGCGGGAGAAGCGCCGCTCGGCCTTCGGGTCGAGCGGCGGGATGACCGATGCCTGCGATGCGTCGGCGATGCTCATGGGCGTTGGACTCCTCGGACGGTCACGGCTGGGGGTGCGGCCGCCGGGTCCCGACGCCCTCGCTCCGCACGGGTGCGGGGCGAGGGCGTCCGGACGGCGCCGACTCTGACCAGCACCCTACTCGGCGTGGCGGAACCCTCCGAGGACCACGGCGCGGACGCGCCGCCTCACGCGTCGGAGTTGGAGGATTCCCACAATGCGGTGAAGTCCGTCCCGAGGGCCGTGCAGGCCTTGCGCAGCCAGCCCACGGACAGCCCGATGACGGCGTTGGGGTCGCCCTCGACGCCGTCCAGCAGGGCCGCGCCGGCGCCGTCGATGGTGAACGCGCCCGCGCAGTGCAGCGGCTCGCCGGTGGCCACGTACGCCCGGATCTCGTCCTCGGTGACGGCG
The DNA here is from genome assembly GCF_024723355.1 of Micrococcus sp. HG099. Classification (NCBI taxonomy): domain Bacteria; kingdom Bacillati; phylum Actinomycetota; class Actinomycetes; order Micrococcales; family Micrococcaceae; genus Micrococcus; species Micrococcus sp. HG099. The sequence continues at coordinate 10,589 of NZ_JANQCJ010000062.1, forward strand.
GCGAAGCGCACCGCCGAGGTGACGACGCCGCGCAGCTCCGCCTCCCGGCCCGCTTCTCGGCCGGGGGGCTGCGCGGGCTCGTCGCCCGGCAGCACCAGCCCCAGCCAGTGGCCCGTGTGCAGCAGGCCCTCCCGGCCGGCCTGGGCCAGCCACCGCTGCACCGCCACCTCTGGCTCGTACGGCTTGCCGTAGGCGACGCCGTCCAGCTCGAACACGGAGTCGCAGCCGAGCACGAGGGTCGGCGCGTCCACGCCCGCGGCCGCCACCCGCGCGGCGACGTCGCGGCCCTTGGCCTCGGCGAGCAGCCCCGCGAGCTGCGCGGGGGACGCGTCGGGGCGCGTGGCCCCGACCGCGTCCTCGTCCACCGCCGAGACGACGACGTCGAACGGCACCCGAGCCCGCGTCAGCACCTCGGCCCGGCCGGGGGAGGCCGAGCCGAGCACCAGCCGCAGGCCCGCCCCGGCACCGAGCCGCGGGCCCGTGCCGGGGCCGGGTCCGCCGTCGTCGTGGCCGGTCACGCGAGCGCCTCCCGGAGGGTGTCCAGGCCCATGCCGCCCAGGCGCAGGGCGCGCGTGTGGAAGGCCTTGAGGTCGAAGTCCGCGCCCTCGCGCGCCTCGTGCTCGGCGCGGATCTGCTCCCAGATGCGCTGGCCCACCTTGTAGGCGGGCGCCTGGCCCGGCCAGCCGAGGTAGCGGGTGAACTCGAACCGGCGCTGGCCCTCGGAGATGCGCAGGTGCTTGGAGAGGAACGCGTAGCCCTTCTCCGGGTCCCAGGCGCCGCCGCCCTCGGACTCGGGGGCGTCGAACCCGCAGTGGTAGCCGATGTCGAACACCACGCGGGCCGCGCGCATGCGCTGCATGTCCAGCATGCCCAGGTGGTCGCCCGGGTCGTCGAGGAAGCCGAGCTCCTCCATGAGCTTCTCGGCGTAGAGCGCCCAGCCCTCGCCGTGGCCGGAGGTCCAGCAGAAGCTGCGCCGCCACAGGTTGAGGTTTTCACGGTTCATCATGGCCGTGGCGATCTGCAGGTGATGGCCCGGCACGCCCTCGTGGTAGACCGTGGTGGTCTCGGCCCACGTGGCGAACTCGTCCTCGCCCGGGGGCACGGACCACCACATGCGGCCGGGCCGGGAGAAGTCGTCCGAGGGGCCGGTGTAGTAGATGCCGCCCTCCTGCGTGGGGGCGATCATGCACTCGAGCCGGTCCATGGGCGCGGGGATCTCGAAGTGCTCCTTCATGGCCTCCACGGCCTCGTCGGAGAGGCGCTGCATCCAGGCCTGCAGGGCGGCGGTGCCCGTGAGCTTCCGCTCGGGGTCCGCGTCCAGGATGGCGCGGGCCTCGTCGATGCTGGCGCCGGGCTTGATGCGCTCCGCGTCCGCCTCCTGGGCGGCGATGATCCGGGCCAGCTCCTGCTGGCCCCAGCGGTAGGTCTCCTCGAGGTCGATCTCCGCGCCGAGGAACGCGCGCGAGCCGAGGCGGTACATCTCGATGCCGACGCCGTCCGCCTCCGGGGCGTGCGGGCGCAGCTCGGCGGCCAGCGTGTCCGCGAAGTCGCGGTAGGCCTGGGCGGCGGTCTCGGCGCCGGCGCGCACCTGCTCGGCGAGGGCCTCGTCCACGACGTCGGCGGCCTCGGCGCGCTCGACCAGGCCGGGGAAGAAGCCGCCCGGCTCGCCGTGGGCGCGGGCCTGCTCGATGACGATGTCCACCTGGCGCACCGCGGCGACGTGGCCGGCGTCGCGCGAGGCGAGCAGGGACTCGGTGTAGCCGCGCAGGGCGGCCGGGAGGTTCTCGAGGCGGCCGGCGATGTGCCCCCACTGCTCCGCGGTGTCCGTGGGCATGAGGTCGAAGACGGCGCGGATGCCCTGGGCGGGGGAGGCGATGTTGTTCAGCTCGGTGCGGCCGGTGGCGTGGATCTCGCGCTCGAGGCCGATGCGCTCCTGCATGGCGGCCTTGGTGACGTGGTCCGTCTCGTCCTGCGGCTCGAGGGCCTCGAGGTCCGCCAGCAGTCGGGCGTTGAGCTCGTCGTCGGCGCGGGTGCCGGCGGGGGAGAAGTCGGCGTACTCCGTCTCGTGGCCGGGGAAGCCGAGGGTGGTGGCCTCGTCCGGGTGGAGGGCGAGCACGTCCGCCACGTAGCGCTCGGCGAGCGCGTCGATGGCGGACGGGGTGCGGGCGCCGCGATCGGCGGCAACGGGGGTGTTCTGGGTCATACCCGGAACTCTAGGGCCTGCGCCCCGGCGGCTCACCTCGGCCCGGGGGAGCGGCCCGGGCCGGCGGCCTCAGCCCGACGGCGTCACTGCGGTCCGGCGCCGCGCCGCCACTGGCCGCGGCCCGGCCGGGCCCACAGGCCCAGGTCGCCGCGGCGGCGCAGGGTGCGGTCC
>NZ_JANQCJ010000063.1:0-12878 GCF_024723355.1 Micrococcus sp. HG099
CCGCTCGTCCCCGCACCGCTCGTCCCCGCGCCCGCCGCCCCCTCGTCGGCCGCGCCCGCCGCCGGGCCGGGGGCGCCGTCGTCGGGGGCGACGCCGGGCACCCCGGACACGGTCTCGCCGGTCTCGCGGAGCACCCCGAGGAGCTGGCGCATGTCCGCCAGGGCGGCCCGGCCGGTGAGGCCGATCGTGTCCAGCGTGGCCACGGCCAGCTCGGGCTTGGCGGCGGCGGCGTACCGGGCTCCGTCGGCCTGGGAGATGATCACCTGCAGCGAGTGGGCCACGATGTCGTGCATCTCGCGGGCGATGTGGTTGCGCTCGTCCGAGGCGGCGAGCCGGCGCTCCTGCAGCGCCATGGTCTCCAGGCGCCGGTTCCGGTCCTCGAGCGCGCGCACGGTGAGGCGGCGGTGGCGGACGACGTCGCCGAATGCCCACGCCGTGAGCACCACGGCCGCGCAGCCGAACACCATCACCAGCAGCGCCTCGAGGCTGGGGTCCACCGGCTCGTAGACGCCGTCCGGCCGCATCACGGGGTCCGGGAACAGCCCGACCCGGATGCCGTTGGCCACCCCGCCCAGCAGCGCCGCGACGAGCCCCGTGAAGGACGCCCAGCGCGGCGCGTTGGCGGCGAGGTTGTAGACGGTCATGGGCACGAGCACGAGGGCCAGGCTGAACTCCGGGCCCAAGACCAGGTGGGCCACGGCCGCGGCGGCGACGGCGGCGGCCGAGGCCACGGGCCGGACCCGGCGGAACGCCCACGGGGCGATGAGCGCGAGCGCGATCAGGATCGAGGCGACGATGCTGCCCGGCGTCGGGCCGGCGAGCGAGCCGAGCATGACCCACGGGGTCAGCCCGAGCACCCCGAACAGCAGCACCGAGACGAGGACGTCCGTGCGCACCGGGTGGGCGCGCATCCACTGGTCGATGCGGTGCAGGGGGTTCACGCGGGCCAGCCTAGGCGGCGGCCCGGGGCGGGGGCGTCAGCCCGCAGGATGACCCGCCCCGTGCTTTCGCTCGGGAAATCGTCGTTGCAACGACGTCGGCCGCCTAGGCCCGGGACCGCGTGCGGAAAAGCTGCCGGACCGGCAGCGTGAGCAGAGCCGCTCCGATGGCCAGGAGGGCGACGCCGACCGTGTGATCGAGGCCGATGATGAACACGGCCGTCACGATGGCGGCGGCGGAGAGGAGGGCTGCGAACCACGCGATCTTCACGAATGACCTCTGCTTTCGTTGGTGGGGGCGTCCAAGGAGAATCGGACCGGGTCGAGGGCCTCGACGATATCGCCGATGTGGCTGGTGAAGACAATGACGCGATCGCTCAGCAGCCGGCCCAGGTGCTCCATGGCCGCCGATCGGGCCTGGTGGTCCATGGCGGTGAACGGCTCGTCAAGGAGGAGCACATCGGTGTTCAGAGACGCGAGCAGGGCGTAGGCGAGCTTCTGCCGCATGCCCGACGAGTACTGGCTGATCCACAGCCCGCCGAGACGCAGCTCGAGCCGGTCGCAGAGCGCGACGACACGATGCCGGTACTCTTCTCGCTCGATTCCTTCGAGGCCCCACAGATCGGCCACCACTCCGATGTGCTCTCGCGCGGAGAGTTCGGCGTAGAGGGGCGGATCTGCGGGGATGTAGGTCGTCTGCTCTCTCGTCAGCGGACGCCCGTTCCAGAGGATCGAGCCGTGATGCGGAGTGCGGAGTCCTGCGAGGGCTTCGAGCAGTGTGGTCTTCCCTGCTCCGTTGGCCCCCCCGATCCAGAGTGCCTCGCCGGTGCGGGCGTCGAGATCTACATGGTCCAGCACGGGCACTCGGCTGCCCGGGTAGGTGAAGCTCAGGCCGGTGGCTCGCAGTTCAGCCACTGAGCCCTCCGAGGACCACGCTGAGGGCGGAGAATGCGACGAACAGGGACGCGACCACGCGCGCAGCCCACCGATTCGCGCCGGCCCACCGATGGAGCAGCAGGGCGTAGCTCGCGCCCAGCATCAGTGACCACACGCAGGCGAGTACCTGCACGAGAACGACCGGCGGAGTCGTCTCATGGACCATCCAGAGCAGCCCGAGGCTGGTGACGAGCACGTTCGTGCTGACTAGCCATGCGGTGGACACGAGCACGCGGGCGAAGGAGAAGTTCCTTCCAGCGACCGCGAGGAGCACTCCGACGACTGAACCGAAGATGATGCAGAGCAGGAGCATGATAGGAGCGACGAAGAGCATGGACAAAGCCCAGGTCAACATGAGGTCTGCGCCGAAGTCCACTGCCCCGAGGTCGCGCAAGGCGATGAGCAGGACCGCGACCAGGGCCGCCAACGCGGCCAGGATCCAAGCGGCCAGGGTGATGCCGAGCGGGTCTGCGAGGCGTGAACGGCTCCTCGGGGGTGCCGCAGCGGTGGCGACCGAGGGGTTGAGCAGCGACATGGAGGGACGATCCTTTCAGGCCGGGACGTGGGAGGACGAGTTCAGGACAGGGCGACGGTGCTCCACGAGGCCTCGATGAGGGCGGCCACGGCGATGAGCAGGAAGCCTCCAGCGGCGGTGACCGCCGCGGCCAGCGGGAGACGCGGGCCGATGGCTGAATGAAGAACGACGCGGCGCAGGAGGGCATGGACGAAGAGCACGCCCGCGCCTGCGCAGGCGACGAGGCCACCCACTTCGACGAAGGCATGTGGTGCGAGACCAGTCGCCACCGCGTCGAGACGCTGATCCACGACCAGGGCTCGCAGCAGCTGCCCGGTCAGGAACCCGTTCAACGCCAGGAGCGCTGCGCTGCCGAGTCCGTAGGTCAGGAATCCGATGACCATGAGGCTCCAGCCCAGCGCCCCGTTGTTCCGGGCGAAGGCCGTTGCCGTCGTGCGAGTGTCAGGAGGATCCAGGTCGGCAGTCGAGAACATCGGCTCGGCGGCGACGCCGACGAACAGGCCGAGGGCGAAGCCCATGGCCGGGATCGCCAGGGCTAGTGCGAGGATCGATGCAGCGCGTGTCTTCACCGTGTCTGCCACCCGTCGAGCCCGGCGTCCAGGGCCTTGTCCGCGAACCACGACGTCACGGCCGGAAGGGCGGCCACTGTCAAGACATGGCCGAGCATCGTCACCACGAGGACCGCGGTGAGGACTCCGCCGTGGACGAGACCCGGCATGAGGTAGGAGCCTGCCGCAACGAAGCTGGGTACCACCACGAGCGCGGTTCGGGGCCATGCCTGACCCTGGCTCTGGATCATCGCCGTGAGGCCCTCGTCCGCGAGTTCGGTCTCCCGGAGGGACCGCGTCTCGGCGAGAAGAAGCGGAGCCGTGTACCACTGCAACCGGGCGCCCGTCCACGCGGCCAACAGGACCGACAGGGCGGCGACGCCGGCCACCCAGGTGTGGAGGCCGTGGACGAGCGCGATGGCGAGGGCCGCTACGGCCAAGACTCCCGTCGGCACCCTCATATGCCGCTCGAGTGCGGCGATCCTGCGTTCGGCCAGCGTCGTCAGGGCACCCCGTGTGCGGGCTTGGAGCAGGAGCGGGACCACGGTTCGCTCATGCGCCAGCGAATGCAGGGGTGCGCTTTCGATCCGCAGGTCTGCGGCCAGGACGTGACCGACCATGATTGCCGCGGTCACGACGACAGCGACATGGACGGCCGTCGGGCGTTCGAGGCTCAGGAGAGCGTTCGTCGCACCCAGGAGCGCGAGCGCCTCGGAGGGAGGGAACACGGTCCGCCATGCGACGTGACCGGTGGCCCACGGGTGCGACTGCGCACGGCGGGCAGCGATCACGCCCGAGTTCGCCGCGTCAGGGAGGAACTGCCTGTCAACCCACCACCTCACGGACCTCGGCCACGGCAGTGGCACCGCGTCCGCTCTCGCGGAGAGCAGTGGCGGCGGCACGGCGATGATGCACCCGGCGGCCGCGACGACGAGGATGGAAACCAATACCAGGGGAATGAATCCCTGGATTGGCAGCTGAACAATGATGAAATCGACCGTCTTGAGCAGATCTTCGATGAGGGTTGTCGATGCCAGGTCCCAGCGCTCATTGTCCAGGAAGTCGTGGGGATGTTGAAAGATCGCCGAAAGCGTCCGCGCGGGGAACGTCACCAGTGCGGTCGTGATCAGGTGGCCGACGGCGAAGGCCGTGATCGTCCGCACCACGCGCTGGAGGAACAGGGCCGGGTGGAAGGGGTGTTCCGTCGTCCGATGGCTTTGCCGGAGGCGCAGCGCAACGCCACACACGTGGGCGGCCGTGTAGGTCGCCAGGGTTGCTGAGGCGGCCATGGCTCCGGTGAGGACGGCCGGGAGGATGTTCTGTGCACTCTCGGCGGCCAGGGCTCCCGTAGCGGTCGCCGACGTGAGCAGGAGTGCGGCCGGGAGCTGCCATGTCAGGGCCGCGGCCACCGAAATGCGTGCGAGGTCCGCTTCGGATGCGGGGGTGAGGCGTGCCAGTTCGGAGAAGGCGAAGTCGCCTGTCCGCCGCCAGTCTCCAACGCCGGAGAGCAGCCCAAGCAGCAGGGCGAGGGCCAGGCCGAGTGGGACAGACGGTAGGCCGAGGCCTGCGGCCCAGAGGCCGATTCCGATGCCGGCTCCCGCTCCTGCGAGGAGGCCGGGCAGGAAGAGCAGGGTCAGTGTGCGCGTCGGCCCCAAGCCGGGCATCGACGCGGTGGCCCAGCCGCGGGCCAGGGGGGATTCGACGCCCCAGCGGTCGAGCATGGCCGCCACGTGCGTGCGGGATTGGCGCCACCGGCGCACCAGGAGGACGGTGAAGATGGAGGGGGGGTGCTCCGATTCTGCTCGGCGCCAGGTCCGTCCAAGCGTTGTCGCGATGGACTTCTCCCTCGTTCGCGCCGTCACGGGGCACCTCCCTCCTGCTTCGGCGTCACCAGGCGATGACGGCCTTGCGACCCTTCTCCTCGATCTTCTTCCTCAGGTACTGGCGGATGGTCTCCTTGCCCGCAGCGGCGATCAGCGAGAGTCCGCCCGTGCCGAGGGCGGCGAGGATGCCGACGATGGTGGCGGCGGCGCCACCGGCTTCAGCGAGCCAGACGACCGTGCTGGCGACGCCGCCGGGGATGCCGAACTCCTTGGCCAGCTGGGCGAGGGGGAGCATCTCGAGCGAAAGCATCGCCACGACGGCCATGGCGGACGCGGCAAGTCCGGTAAGGATCATCTGGCGCACGGATGGGGCGGGGGATCGAGTTGCAGTGTTCATGGCTTCTCCTGAGTGATTGACGTCGACCCGGATGGGCGTCCGGATCGGCGATACCGGTGGTGACGCCCAGCGGTTTCCCTTGGGCGTCCGCATGGTCTCGCGTTCGCAGGCTATCCTCTCTGGTGCCGGGCGTTCCATTGGACTTTTGGACACTTCTGCCTGGACTTTTGGACACTTCTGCCGGCATGCATATGGCAGAGATCACACTCACCGATGAGGGGCGGGCCCGGGGACCGGACGGCACGTCGGCAGCCCCACTGTCCGGGTGAGTTCGCGCATCGAGGTGCCCGAGCGAAAGCGGGGATGGCGCGGGGTGGCCCGGCAGAGGCGCGGTCAGGGGGTCAGCGCCGCGAGCACCTCGGCCGCCGGCGCCTCCCGCGCGTCGTGCGCTCGGGTGCCGGCCCACAGGTGGACCCGCTCGAGGTCCCCGGCGGCCGCGGCGGCGGCGCGCAGCCCCGTGGTGAGGGCGTTCAGCTCGGGATAGGCGGCCGGCGCGTCCGGGTGGACGGCCGCGAACCTGGTGGCCAGCGTCCGCGCCCAGCGGCCCGTGTACGCGCGCGTGAGGGTGGTGGAGGCGGCGCCGTCGTCGTCGACGAACCCCTCTCCCGCCGCGCACCGCGCGATCCCGGCCCGGTGCGCGGCGGACGTGCCCGCCTCCGGGGTGAGCAGGAACGCGGTGCCCGCGGCCACGGCGTCCGCGCCCGCGGCGAGCAGCGCGTCCACGTGCCGGCCCTCGCTGACGCCGCCGGCCGCCACCACGGCCACCTGCGTCCCGACGACGGCGCGCACGGCCGCCAGCACCGCCGTCAGCTCGACGCGGGTCGGCTCCGCGGCGGGGTCCAGGGTGCCGCGGTGCCCGCCGGCCCGGTGGCCCTGCACCACGAGGAACGCGGCGCCGTGCGCGAGGGCGGACTGCGCCTCCTCGGCTTCGGTCACCGTGACGCCCGCGGGGATGCCGGCCGCGGCCAGACGCGCGAACACGGCCGGCTCGGGCAGCCCGAACGTGAAGGAGACCAGCGGCCAGGCCTGCTCCTCGGCCGCGTCGAGAATCGCGGCGAACTCCGTCCGCTCGCGCGCCGGGTCCGGAGTGACGTCGTCGGGAGAAGGCAGGGTCGGCGCACCGCCCGCACCTTCCGCCGCGGCCCCGCCGGCCGCCCGCTCGCCCTCCGCCGCGAGGCGCTCGCGGTACGCCGCCACGGCCGCCCGACGCTCGGCGCGGGCCCGCTCCGTCCGGGCGGCGGCCGGGATCGCGGTGTTCACGGCGTCCGGCACGAACAGGTTCACGCCCCAGCGCCGGGCCGCGTCGGACCCGTCCACGCTTCCGTCCCCGCCGCCCAGCAGCCCGCGCAGCGCGTCCACCTGCTCGCGCAACTGCGCGGCGGTCCGCATGCCGCCGGCGAGGAACCCGCCGCCTCCCGCCCCCACGACGGCGGCCACCAGCTCCGGCGTGCTCGGGCCGCCTGCCATCGGGGCGGCCAGCACGCGGGCCGGCGGGATGAGGCGGGCGCGGACGACGTCGTCGGGAAGCTGCGCGGCAGACATGGGGCCAGCGTAGAACGACCCGCCCCGTGCTTTCGCTCGGGAAATCGTCGCTACACCGGGGCGAAATCGGGCCGGTAGCGACGATTTCCCGAGCGAAAGCGGGGATGGGGGTGAGAAAAGACCCGACCCCCGGCCCGCGGCCTACACTTCCATTGGTCCCGTCCGTGGTCCGATCAGGGGGTGTGCCGGTGCAGGTCCTGCTCGCGCTCACCCCCATCCTGCTGACGCTCGCCCTGCTGCTCACCCGCCTGCCGGCGTGGGTGGCGCCGGCCGCGGGCGGCGTCCTCGCCGCCGCGCTGGCCCCCACGGTGTTCGGGGTGGACCCGGGCGTGCTGGCCGCCGAGGTGGGCCGGGGCGTGCCGACCGTCGTCGAGATCCTGGCGATCATCGCCGGCGGCATCACCCTGTCCCGCGTGATGGAGCACTCCGGCGCGCACGCCCGCCTGGCCCTGTGGCTCTCCGCCGGCAACGGCCCCACCCTCGCCACGGCCCTGCTGATGGTGCACGGGATCATCCCGTTCCTGGAGACGGTCACGGGGTTCGGCGTCTCGCTGATCGTGGGCGTGCCGCTGCTGCTCGGCCTCGGGTTCACGGCGTTCCGCTCGGCGCTGCTGGCGGTGCTCGCCCTGACCATCGGCCCGTGGGGGTCCATGGCGCCGGGCACCCTCATGGGCGCGCGGCTGTACGACCTGGACTTCCAGGCCGTCGGCGTCACCGCGGCGCTGTTCAACCTGCCCGCGTCCCTCGTGGCCGGCGCCGCCACCGTGCTCCTGCTGCGCGGCGCCCAGGGCATGCGCGGGGACGGCGAGCCGGCGCGCACCGTCCCGTGGCTCGCCGTGGGCCTGCTCTCCGGGGCGGCCCAGTGGGCGCTGATCCTGGGCGCCAACCTCTCGGTGGGCACCGCGCCGGCGGGCGCCGTCGGCACGTTCGTGCTCACCGTGGCCTGGCTGCTGGTGATCCGCCGCGGCCGGCTGACCCCCGGACCGGGCCGGGACGTGGTGCCGTACGTGACGCTCATGGCGGGCACCGTGCTCGGCACCACCGTGGAGGACGCGCTGGGGCTGACGGGGGTGCTCTCCGTCGTCGGGACGCCGGCCCTGTGGTCCTTCGTGGCCGTGGGCGCCGGGGTGGCGCTGCTGGGGCTCGGCCCGCACGCCCGACGCACGGTCCCCGGCGAGGCCGCGCGGTTGTGGGTGGGCACGGCCATCCCCAACGCCCTCTACGTGGCGTTCGGCCTGACGCTCTCCGCGGGCGGCGTCTCCCAGGCGCTCGCGGGCGCGCTCAGCGGGATGGGTCCGGCGTACCTGGCGGCGATCCCCGTGATCGGGGCATTCTCCGGGTTCGTCACCGCCTCCAACACCGGCGCGATGGCGCTCATGGGGCCCCTGCAGATGGACACCGGCGCGGCGCTGGGGGTGCCGCCCACGTGGACCAACGGCCTGCACAACGCGGCGGCGGGCTGGGGCATCATCGCCGGCCCGGCCCGCATCCAGGTGGCGCACGCGATGGCGGTGGGCGCCCAGACCCCCGAGATGCCCGGCTGGGCCGTGAGCCGCCGCGCCCTGCTCGCGGTGCTGCTGCCCGCGATGGTCGTGGGCATCGCGCTCATGTCCCTGCTCGGGCTCGCGGTGCTGCCGCGGGTCTGACGGACGACGACGGCGCGGCGGGTCTCGGGGCGGGCTGCGGTCCGCGGGGGGCGCACCGACGGCGCGGCGGGTCAGGCCTGCGCCGCCCGCTCCTGGGACGGGAGGGTCACGTCGAGCACCCACGAGCCGTCCACCGGGCCGTGGGTGATCCGCCCGCCCAGGATGCGCACGCGCTCGTCCATGCCGGCCAGCCCGTAGCCGGAGTGGGGCGCCGGCTCCTGCCGGCGGCGCGCCGGCAGCGGGCTGCGCACGAGGACGGAGGTCTCGCAGCCGTCGTGGCGGATCTCGACGTCGACGCGCCCGCCCGGCTCGGCGTGGCGCAGGACGTTGGTGCTCGCCTCCTGGACGATGCGCCGCAGCGTGTGGCGCAGGGAGTCGGGCACCTCGGCCTCGGCCTCGAGGCGGACGTGGACGTCGAAGCCGGCGGCCGTGAGCCGGTCGCGGTACTCGGCCACCAGCTCGCGGGCGGGCAGCGGCGGCTCCGCGTCCTCCGCGGGGCCCGGGCCCGGCGCGGAGCCGCGCAGCACGCCGAGCATGGTGCGCAGGTCCGTGAGCGACTGCCGGGCGGTGTCGGCGATCGCCTGCTCGACCTCCGTGCGCTGCGCGGGGGAGGTCACGGTGGGCAGCATGCCGGCCTGGAGGGCGATCACGGTCAGGCCGTGGCCCACCACGTCGTGCAGCTCGAGAGCCAGGCGGTGGCGCTCGTCGCGCTGGGCCTGCTCGAGCTGGATCTGGCGCTCCTCGGCCAGGCGCAGGGCGGAGTCGAAGCGGCCGGCCAGCCAGCGCAGGCCCAGGCCCGCGGCCACGCCGAGGGCGGCCGAGACCGCGAACGCGACCGCCGCGGCCGTGGAGAAGGAGCCGAGGACGGGACCGGCGATGACGAACCACGCGGCGAAGAGCCCTCCGGCGAGCAGCAGCAGGCCGCGCTGCGCGCTCAGTCCGAGCATGAGCGCGGCCCCGGCGAACACGATCGAGAGGGCCTCGTAGTCCCACCACCGCGCCCCGGCGGTGAAGGCGATCGCGTAGGCCATGACCCCGAGCGGGGCGTGCTGGGCGATCAGCCCGATCAGCAGGTACTCGCCGGCGAGCTGGGGGAGCGCCTCGGCGGCGGTCACACCGGTGCCGGAGAACGCGAGGACCACGTCGATCCCGAAGACGACGGCGAGGCTGATCCACACGATCAGCCGGATGCGCAGGCTGAGGCGGCGGGCGCCGAAGGGACCCCACACGGGGGAGTCGGGACGACCGATCGACACCGTCGCCATGGCCGTCCTCCCCCCCGTCTCCGCCCCGCCACGTCCGGCGGGCGCACCGCGACTCCCGTCCATCGGGACGGTGCCACTTTTGTCTTGAGGACGACTCTACCTCTGGATCATGCACAGGAGCCGAGCCGTCACGAAGATGGAACACGTCACGAGGAAGACGCCGGAGCAGCAGGCCCGGCGACTCGGACCCCGCACCTCAGGAGTCGCCATGAAGAAGCTCGTCACCGCCCTTGCCCTCACCGCTTCGCTCGCCGCCGCCGGGGCCGCTCCGGCCGCCGCGCAGGCGACTCCGGTCGAGGGGTTCCCGGTGACGGCGCCCGTGTCGGCCAAGGGCCAGGAGGGCGCGGACAACATCTGGTGCCTGATCCTCAATCGCTGCCGCTGAGCCCGCCGCGCCGCCCCGCTCCTCCGTCCGCCCGTCCTGCCTCGAGCAGGGCGGGCGTTCGTGCGTCCGGGGGCGTCGAAGAAGGTCGCGCCGAGCCGGCGCCGAGCCGAGCGGAAGTGAACCGACGTCGCGGCGAACCCGCCCGTCCGACGTCGAACTGGCATGGAGGCGAACCCGCCCGTCCGGCGTCGCGGGCCGCCGGGCCCGTCAGTCGTCGAAGGAGACGAGGCCGGCCCGGCTGGCGCGGATGAGCACCTGGACGCGGTCCCGGGCCTGCCACTTGTCCATGATCTTGCCGAGGTGGCTCTTGACGGTGGCCTCGGCGAGGAAGAGGGCCTGGGCGATCTCCGCGTTGGAGGAGCCCTTGGCCAGCTCGGTCACCACCTCGAGCTCGCGGGGGGTGAGCTCCTCGAGCTCGGTGAGCGCGTGCGCGGCGGCGGACTCCCGGCGCTCGCTCTGCTGGGTGACCGTCTCGATGAGCTCGCGGGCGACGCGCGGGGAGAAGACGGCGTCGCCGCGGTGCACCTGGCGCACCGCCTCGACCACCTCCTCCGGCGGAGCGTCCTTGACCAGGTAGCCCGAGGCCCCGGCGCGCAGGGCGGGCACCAGGTAGGCCTCGGAGCTGAACGTGGTGATCGCCAGCACCCGGACCTCGGGGGCCTCGGCCATGATGGCCGTGGTGGCCTCGATCCCGTCCATGCGGGGCATCTGCATGTCCATCAGCACCACGTCGGGGCGCAGGTCCTTGGCCATCTCGACGGCCTCGACGCCGTCGGCCGCGGTGCCGACCACCTCGAGGTCCTCCGCCGTGGACACGAAGTGCGCCAGGGCGGTGCGCATGAGCTGCTGGTCGTCTGCCACGAGCACTCGGATCATCTCTCCAGCGTAGGCGAGCACCCCGGGGACCGCGTGCGACTCAAGTCGGAGTCGCGCTCATCCCCACGGCCCTTCTTCCGCGGGCGCCCCTGGACCACGATGGTCCGATGACTGCATCCCAGCACCACCCCCGGGGTACCGGAGACGGACCCGGGCGCGCCCCCGGCGGCCGCGATCGCCGCCCGGGCGTCCCCAGCACGACGACGGCGGTGGAGCAGGAGCGGATCGCCGACGACCTCCACGCCGGGCTGGCCCAGAGCCTCACCACGCTGTCCATGCAGGCCGCGCTGCTGCCGATCCTGCCGGCCTCGCCCGAGCGGGCCGACGCCGAGCACCGGATCCGCGGCATGGCCGACCAGGCCCTCATCGACGTGCGCCGGCTGCTCACGGTGCTGCGCGGCACGGACCGCGTCGCCGTCGACCTGCCGTCCGGCTCCGGCCCGGGCGACCCCCTCGACCCCGCCGCCGTCGTGCCCGCGGGATGGGTGTGGGACGTCGCCGAGGAGGACCTCCACGCGCTCTCGCCGAGCATCCGGGTCGCCGTCCTGCGCCTCCTGGAGCTCTTCGCCTCCCTTGCCCGGGATCCGGAGCTGGCGGACGGCGTCGTGCGCCTGGGGCCCGCCGCGGACCGGGTGGCGCTGAGCCTCGTCGCCCGCCGCGCCCCCGACGCCGGCCCCCGGCCCCGCAGTGCCGGCGCGGCCGGCCTGCGTGGGCTGGAGGAGTCCCTGCGGACCCGGGTGGACGCCTACGGCGGCGAGTGCGCCGTCCGGGCGGACGCCGACCGGCTCCGCCTCGAGGTGCTGCTGCCCCGCCGCTGAGCGCACCGCCTCCGCACGCCGCGAGGGGCTCCGGACCGACCCCCAGGGGGACGGACCGGAGCCCCTCGGCTCGTGTCCGGACGGCTCGTGTCGGGACGGCTCAGGTCGGAACGGCTCAGGCGCGCAGCGGCACCGAGGAGTGGCGCACCATCGCCTGGAGCGCCTCCACGGCCTCCGGCGCGGCGACGAGCGCCATGGCCCGGCGGGGGGCGCCGGCGAAGTAGAACACCGTGGGCAGCCACGCGGTGCGCCGGCCCCGCGGGGTACGGGCGTGGTGCAAGTGGTGCGCCGAGATCCCGTGCAGGCGGGTGGCCCGGACGGCCGTGACCCGCTCGCCCACCGTGATCCGGCGGGTGAGGAACAGCCCCGCCGCGGGGTCGGCGTAGAGGCGCGCGGTGGCCACGGCGATGATCCCGGCCACGACGGCGGCGGCCGCGAGGCAGGCGCCGGCGGCGAGCGGCCACGGCCACCCCCACGTCTGCGCCGTGAGCACCCAGGTCCCCGCGAAGGCCGCCGCGAGGGCGAGAAGGGAGACCAGGTTGACGGCCTGCGTCGCCAGGCCGGTGGACAGACGGCGGTCCGTGCCGGCGAACTCGGGCAGGTGCTCGGCCACGATGGCCCGGGCCCGCTCCACCGGCATCGAGGGCAGCACGAGGTTGCCGCCCAGCTGGGCCGCGCTGTCCAGGGTGAGCACGGACAGCCGGGCCCGGCCCAGCAGCTGCTCGGCCGCGTTGCGGTGCCACACCACGCCCTGCACGGCGCCGGGGGTGATGACGCGCTCGTGCGTGGAGACCACCCCGTAGCGGATGCGCAGCCGGCCCTCCGGCGTCGCGAGCACCGTGAACCCGTGGAACTTCACCACGGTGGCGGCGAGCCCGACGACGACGGCCAGGGCCACGATCAGCAGCGCCGTCGGCCAGGAGCCGAGCCCGGAGAAGAGCAGGGACTCGAGGCGCTCGGTGAGGCCCAGCACGTCCGTCAGCTCCATGAGGCCGAACGCCACCGGCGGCACCAGCAGCAGCACCTGGCCGTAGACCAGGCTCAGCACGAGCAGGTCCGCGAGGGTGGTGCGGTGGACGACGGCGGCCGGGGCGGCGGCGTCGGCGGCGTCGGCCTGGCCCGTGGGGGCGCGGTCGGCCTGGTCGGCGGGGGCGGCCCCGGCGCGGTCC
>NZ_JANQCJ010000064.1:0-12873 GCF_024723355.1 Micrococcus sp. HG099
CGCCCGCGCCGGCCTCGAGGGCGGGGCCGCGGCCGGGCAGCCACACGGAGTCGTCCGAGCGCGGGCCGGCGGCGGCCGGGCCGTGCTTGACCAGGATGACGGCGAGCATCACGAGCGCCAGCAGGAGCATCGCGATCGAGGTCCACACGTTCAGGCGCTGGGTGAGGCCGAACAGGGTGACCAGCTCCGCGTCGTCGATGCGCAGCGTCTCGATCCACACGCGCCCGGCGGTGTACCAGGCCACATAGGCCCAGACCATCGCCCCGCGGCGCAGCCGCCACCGGCGGTCCGCCAGGAGCAGCACGGCCACGCCGAGCAGGCACCACAGGGACTCGTAGAGGAACGTGGGGTGGAACAGGGTGTCCGGGGCGACGCCGTCCGGGAAGTTCGGGTGGTCGGCGTCCACGCGCAGGCCCCACGGGGCCGTGGTGGGCCCGCCGAACAGCTCCTGGTTGAACCAGTTGCCCCAGCGGCCCACGGCCTGGGCCAGCAGGATGCCCGGGGCGACGACGTCGCCGAAGGCGCTCAGGCGCAGCCCGTACCGGCGGCACGCGATCCAGGCGCCCACAGCGCCCAGCGCGATGGCGCCCCAGATGCCCAGGCCGCCGTTCCACACGTGCAGGATCTGCACGGGGTCGCCCGTGCCGTCGAAGCCGGGGCCGAAGTACCGGTCCGGCGAGGAGAACACGTGGTAGAGCCGCCCGCCGACGAAGCCGAAGGGGATGGCCCACAGGGCCACGTCCAGGACGCGCCCCTCGGGGCCGCCCCGGGCCTTCCAGCGACGCTCGGCCAGCCACAGCGCCAGGACGATGCCCAGGATGATGCTCAGCGCGTACGCGTGGATCTTCACCGGGCCGATCTCGAAGCCGTCCCAGGTGGGGGCGGGGAACGCGGCCAGGGGTGCGAGGGCGGCGGGGGACGCCAGGGAGGCCAGGGCGGTCATGCTCAGCCCTCCCGGACGGCGCCGGCGGCCAGCTCACGGGCGAGGGCGCCGACGGCCTGCGGGCCGTCCTCGCCGAGGGCGCGGACCAGGGCGGTGCCCACGATGGCGCCGTCGGCGTACGCGCCGATCTCTCGCACGTGGGCCGCCTGGGAGACGCCCAGCCCGACGCACACGTGCTCGGCACCGGCCTCCTTGGCGCGGCGCACCACGGTCTCGGCCGCGGTGGAGACGGCGTCGCGGGCACCGGTGACGCCCATGACGGACACGGCGTAGACGAAGCCGCGGGAGGACTCGACGGCCAGGCGCACCCGCTCGTCCGTGGACGAGGGGGCGGTGAGGAAGACGCGGTCCAGGCCGTGGCGGTCCGAGGCCTCGAGCCAGGCCCCGGCCTCCTCGGGCACGAGGTCCGGGGTGACGAGCCCGGCGCCGCCGGCCTCGGCCAGCCGCCGGGCGAACTCGTCCACGCCCATGCGGTCCACGAGGTTCCAGTAGGTCATCACCAGCACGGCGGCGTCCACGCGCTGCGTGACGCGCCGGATGATCTCGAACACGTCCGCCACGCGGAAGCCGGCCTGCAGCGAGGCCTGGGTGGCGGCCTGGATCACGGGGCCGTCCATCACCGGGTCGGTGTAGGGCAGGCCGAGCTCGATCACGTCCGCGCCGTTCTCGGCGGCGGCGACGACGGCCTCGACGCACTCGTCGACGCTCGGGTAGCCCGCGGGCAGGTAGGCGACGAGGCCGGTGCGGCCGGCGCGGCGGGCGGCGTCCAGGGCCGCGGCGGTCTTGGAGTGCACGGTCATCCCGGTCACTGCTCCTCTCCGGGGGTGAGCTCCTCGAGCGGGTCCTTCTCGGCGTCGGCCTGGCCGAGCCCGAACCAGGCGGCGGCGGTGGCCACGTCCTTGTCCCCGCGGCCCGAGAGGTTCACGACGATGATGCGCTCCTCGCCCTCGGGGGTGTCCGGGCCCACGAGGCCCTCGTCGGCCCAGCGGCGGGCCAGGCGCAGGGCGCCGGCGAGGGCGTGCGCGGACTCGATGGCCGGCGTGATGCCCTCGGTGCGGGTCAGGCGCAGGAACGCGTCCATGCACTCGGTGTCCGTGACGGGCTCGTAGACGGCCCGGCCGGTGTCGTTGAGGAAGGCGTGCTCGGGGCCGACGGCCGGGTAGTCCAGGCCGGCGGAGATCGAGTGGGAGTCGATGGTCTGCCCGTCCTCGTCCTGCATCAGGTAGGTGCGGGCGCCGTGCAGCACGCCGGTGCGCCCGAGCGTGATGGACGCGGCGTGGCGGCCGGTCTCGAGGCCGTCGCCGCCGGCCTCGAAGCCGTACAGCTCGACCTCCGGGTCGTCCAGGAACCCGTGGAACAGGCCCATGGCGTTGGAGCCGCCGCCCACGCAGGCCGCGACGGCGTGCGGCAGGCGGCCGGTCTGGGCCAGCACCTGCTGGCGCGCCTCCTCGCCGATCACCGAGTGGAAGTAGCGGACCATGGCCGGGAACGGGTGCGGGCCCGTGACGGTGCCGAGCAGGTAGTGGGTGGTGTCCACGGAGGCGACCCAGTCCCGCAGCGCCTCGTTGATGGCGTCCTTGAGGGTCCGGGCGCCGATGGCCACGGGCACGACCTCCGCGCCGAGCATCTGCATGCGGGCCACGTTGAGGGCCTGGCGGCGGGTGTCCTCCTCGCCCATGTAGACGGTGCACTCCATGCCGAACAGGGCGGCCGCCGTCGCGGTGGCCACGCCGTGCTGGCCGGCGCCGGTCTCGGCGATCAGGCGGGTCTTGCCCATGCGGCGCGCGAGCAGCGCCTGGCCGATGACGTTGTTGATCTTGTGCGAGCCCGTGTGGTTGAGGTCCTCGCGCTTGAGCATGATCCGCACGCCCGGGGAGTCGGCGGCGAACCGCGGCACGTCGGACAGCAGCGAGGGCCGGTTCACGTAGTCGCGGAAGAGCGTGCGCAGCTCCTCCTCGAAGGCCGGGTCCTGGCGGGCCTCCTCGTAGGTGCGCTGCACCTCCTGCAGCGCGGCCATCAGTGACTCCGGCATCCACTGTCCCCCGTAGTCCCCGAAGTAGGGCCCGGACTGGCCCTGGTAGGGGCCCTCGAACTCGACGGTGGGCTCGGTGCTGGGACGGTCGGCGCTCATGGCGGCCACGCTCCTGGGGGGTCGGTGGGTCAGCGGACGGTGAGGGAGGCGGCGCGGAACGCGCGCAGCGCCTCCTCGGGCGCGCCGTGGCGCACGAGGGCCTCGCCCACGAGCACGGCGTCGGCGCCGGCGGCGGCGTAGGCCTTGATCTGCTCGTCGGACTCGACGCCGGACTCGGCCACCCGCACCACGTCCTCGGGCAGGCCGTCGGCCAGGGCCGCGTAGCGGGCCGGGTCCACGTCCAGGGTCTTGAGGTTGCGCACGTTGACGCCGAGGATGCGGGCGCCGGCGGCGACGCCGCGCTCGATCTCCTCGGGGGTGTGCGCCTCCACGAGGGCGTGCATGCCCAGGGACTCGGTGAGCTGGAGGAAGCCCGTCAGCTCCGCGTCGTCGAGGGCGGCCACGATCAGCAGCACGAGGTCGGCGCCGTGGGCGCGGGCCTCGTGGATCTGGTACTCGGTGACGGTGAAGTCCTTGCGCAGCACCGGCAGGTCGACGGCGCCGCGCACGGCGTCGAGGTCGGCCAGGCTGCCGCCGAAGCGGCGCGCCTCGGTGAGCACCGAGACGGCGGAGGCCCCGCCGCGCTCGTAGGCGCGGGCCAGGGCGGCCGGCTCGGGGATCTCCGCGAGGGCGCCCTTGGAGGGGCTGGAGCGCTTGACCTCGGAGATCACGCGGATCCCCGCCGGGTCGGTGCGCCCGCCGAGCAGGGCCGCGTGCGCGTCCCGGGGGGCGGGGGCGGCCGCCACGAGCTCGGCCAGGCGGGCCTCGGGCACGTCACGACGGCGCGGGGCGAGGTCCTCGCGGACGCCGTCGATGATCTCCTGGAGGACGGACACGCGGATCAGTGCGCGCGGTGGCCCGAGCGGGCGGAGCCGCCGCGACCGGCCACGATGCCGACGAGGACGCCGACCACGATGAGGGCGACGCCGATCCACACGACGATCATCCAGTCGGCCAGCAGGCCGATGCAGCCGGCCACGAAGCCGACCAGCACGAGGGCGACCATGGCCCAGCCGCCCGGGGTGTTGCCGTGGTCCGGCAGCTCCAGGTGGGTGGGGTCGTTGAGCACGCGGCCGTCCTCGGTGACGACGACGTCCTCGACGGCGCCGTTGCGAGCGGCTCGACGGGTGGTGTGCTCGGTGTTCGCGGTGTGGCTCATGGCTGTCCCTCACTGGTGCGTGGTGTACATGACGACTGCCCCTCATTGTGCCATGCGGCGGCGTCACGGGGCCCCGGTGACGTGCCGCGTCCGCGGGGGTCCGGTCCGGCCCGGTCAGGTCGGGTCGTTGCCCCGGGAGAGCTCGTCCCAGGCGTCCATCTGCTCCGTGCGGCGGCGCTCGGCCTCCGTCCGCCCCGGCGCGGCGGCGCGGCCGGGCGCGGCCGGCTCGGCGGCGTCGGCCGCCTCCGCCTTCTCGTAGCGGCGGACCAAGACCCAGCCGCGCCCGGCCAGGGCGGCGACCGCGCCGCACAGGGCGGCCAGCACTCCCCCGGTCACTGCGACCCACGGCCACGCGGTGACCGCGTAGGAGCCCGCGGCGGCGGTGGTGCCGGTGGCCTCGGCCACGGCGGAGGCGGCGGTGCCCGCCGGGTCGAGGGCGGCGCCCGCCGCCCCCGTGACGATCACGATCCCGGCCAGGACCAGCAGCGCCCCCACGACGACGACGCCGACCCGGCGCGCGGTGGTCAGGGCGAGCGCGCCGGCGAGCACCACGAGCGCCATGGCCGTGGCGCCGGGGGCGGCGGCACCGCCGGACGTCGTCGCCTCCTCGCTCAGACCGCCGGTCAACCCGGAGGCGACCACCCACGTCTGCCCCGCGGCCAGCAGCACGAGGGCCCCGGCCGCCAGGGCGGCGAGCACGACGGTGCGGCGGCGCATCACGCGCGCCCCATCTCGCCGGCGGTGAGGACGGAGCGCAGGGGCGCCGTCGCCTTGGTGACGGTCTCCGCGGTCTCCGCGTCCGGGTCGGAGTCGGCGACGATGCCGGCGCCGGCCTGCACGTGGGCCTGACCGCGGTGCAGCGTGGCCGAGCGGATGTTGATGGCCATGTCCATGTTGCCCGCGAGGTCGAAGTAGCCGACCACGCCGCCGTAGGGGCCGCGCTCCGTGGGCTCCCACTCGTCCAGCAGCTGCAGGGCGCGGGGCTTGGGCGCCCCGGAGAGCGTGCCCGCCGGGAAGGCGGCGCGCAGCACGTCGAGGGCGTCCACGTCCTCGCGCATGCGACCCTCCACGTGGGAGACGAGGTGGAGGATGTGGCTGAAGGCCTCGAGCTCCATGAACTGGGTGACCTCCACGGTGCCGGGGCGGCACACGCGGGAGAGGTCGTTGCGGGAGAGGTCCACGAGCATCAGGTGCTCGGCCCGCTCCTTCTCGTCCTCCATGAGGTCCTTGCCCAGGAGCCGGTCGTCCTCGAGCGTGGCACCGCGGCGCCGCGAGCCGGCGATCGGGTGGGTGACCACGCGGCGGTCCTGCACCGTCACGAGCGCCTCCGGGGAGGAGCCGACGATCTCGTAGGGCTCCCCGTCCGGGGTCTCGAAGGAGAACAGGTACATGTAGGGGCTGGGGTTGACCATGCGCAGCACCCGGTAGACGTCCGCGCCGGTGGCGCCCGTGGTCACGGACAGGCGGCGGGAGACGACGGCCTGGAAGACCTCGCCGTCCCGGATGGCCTCCTGCGCCTTCCCCACGGCCTCGCGGAAGCCGGCGGCGCCCCAGCGGTCCTCGGCCTGCGCCGCCACCTCGTCCGCGTCGGCGTCGAGCCAGCGGCGGGGCACGGTGCTGACGGGCTCGGCGGCGGGCGCCGCGAGCTGGTCCACCATGGCGTCCAGGCGGGCGAGGGCGTCCTCGTAGGCGCCCTCCGCGCCCGTGGCCAGGCCGTTGCCGTTCACCGCGTTGGCGATCAGGGTCACGGTGCCGTCGAGGGCGTCGTGGACGGCGAGGTCGGTGACGAGGTTCATCGCCAGGTCCGGCAGGCCCAGGTCGTCCTGCGGCGGGTTCGGCAGGCGCTCCCAGGCGCGCACCGTGTTCCAGCCGAGGAAGCCGGCCATGCCCGAGACCAGGTGCGGCAGGGCGCCGTCGAGATGGGTGCGCGCGTCGGTGCGCAGCAGCCGCAGGCACGCGGCGAGCACGTCGAGGGCGCGGCCCTCGGTGGGCAGGCCCTCGGGCGGGACGCCCTGCCAGTGGGCCTGCCCGTCCCGCGAGGTCAGGGTGACCGCCGAGCCCGCGCCCACGAAGCTGTACCGGGACCACACGGCCCCCGGGGCCGCGGACTCCATGAGGAAGGTGCCCGGGCGCGAGCCGGCCAGGCGGCGGTGGATGGCCAGCGGGGTGAGCCCGTCGGCCAGGACGGTGCGCACCACGGGGATGACGCGGGAGGTGTCCGCCAGGCGCAGGAACTCCTCGCGCGAGGGCGTGGCGGCGCTCATCGGCCGGCCCCCTCGGCCTGATCTCCGGCCTGGTCCCCGGCGGGCGCGGCCGGCTCGGCCAGCAGGCGGTCGGTGAAGCACGAGCGCGTGCCGGTGTGGCACGCCGGGCCGGTCTGGTCCACGGTGAGCAGCAGCGTGTCCGCGTCGCAGTCGGCGTGGACGGCGAGCACCCGCTGCAGGTGGCCCGAGGTCTCCCCCTTGCGCCACAGCTCGCCGCGGGAGCGGGACCAGTACGTCGCCCAGCCGGTCTCGAGGGTGAGCCGCAGGGACTCGGCGTTCATCCACGCCATCATCAGCACCTCGCCCGTCCCCTCCTGCTGCGCGATGGCGGGCACGAGCCCGCGGTCGTCGAAGGCCAGCGAGGCCACGAGGTCGTGGTGGGAGGAGGTGCTCATGGTGCTCCACTATAGGAGCGGGAGGAGTACCGTGGCCGCCATGGCCGACTTCCCCGTCACCGCGGACCGGCAGGGTCCCGACTACGCGGCCGCCTCGCGCGCCGCCCTCGTGGAGGCGCTCACCGCGGCCGGGCCGGGCATGCCCACGCTGTGCGCCGGCTGGCGCACCGAGCACCTCGCCGCCCACCTCGTCCTGCGGGACTCCTCTCCTACGGCCCCCGGGCTGTTCCTGCCCCCGCTCGCCGCCGCGCTGGAGCGCCGCACCCGCGCGCTCGGGGACGCCCACGCCGGGGACGGGGGGTACGCCGAGCTCGTCGCCCGCATCGGGCGCGGGCCGCTGTCCGCACCGGCCGACGACGGCGTCCGCGGCCGACTGCGCGGGCTCGCCGCCCGGGCCCGCGGCTCCCGGCCCGGGCGCGCCGTCGCGGGCCGGGTGCAGCTGCTGGAGTTCTTCGTCCACACCGAGGACGTGCGCCGCGCCCAGGACCGCTGGGCCCCGCGCATCCTCGCCGACGACTACGCGGACGCCCTGTTCACGCGCCTGCACGCCCGCGCCGCGCTGCTCTACCGCGGCGAGGAGACGGGCGTGGTCCTGGTCCGCCGGGCGCGGGCCGGATCCCGCACGGACAACGCCCCGCTCACCGCGCGCCGGCCCGGCCCGGACGGCGAGGGCGTGCGCGTGACGGGCCCCGCCGGGGAGCTGGTGCTGCACGCGTTCGGCCGGCGCGGGGCCGCGCTCGTGACGCAGGACCGGTTCGACGCCGACCCGGCCGAGGACGGGCCCGGCGCGGCCTGAGGCGGCGCCGCGGGCGTCAGCGGACCGTTTGGCCCGCCTGGCGCAGGGCGTCCTTGACGCGGGCGAGCATGTCGTCCGGGCCGAAGTGGAACATCGAGGCTGCCAGGACGGCGTCCGCGCCGGCCTCCACCGCCGGCGGGAAGTGCTCGGGCACGCCCGCGCCGCCGGAGGCGATCAGCGGCACCCGGGTCACGGCCCGCACGTCCCGGATCATCTCGAGGTCGAAGCCGTTGCGCGTGCCGTCGGCGTCGATGGAGTTGAGCAGGATCTCCCCCACGCCGCGCTCCGAGGCCTCGCGGCACCACGCGACGGCGTCGATGCCGGTGCCCCGGCGCCCGCCGTGGGTGGTGACCTCGTAGCCGGAGGCGCAGCCGGGGTCCTGCGTGCGCCGCGCGTCGAGGGAGAGCACGAGCACCTGCGAGCCGAACCGGCGGGTGATCTCGGTGATCAGCTCCGGGCGGGCCACGGCCGCCGTGTTCACGGACGCCTTGTCCGCGCCCACGCGCAGCAGCCGGTCCACGTCCTCCTCGGTGCGCACGCCGCCGCCCACGGTGAGGGGGATGAAGACCTCCTCGGCGGTGCGGGTCACCACGTCGTAGGTGGTGGCGCGGTCCGCGGTGGAGGCGGTGACGTCCAGGAAGGTGATCTCGTCCGCGCCGGCCGCGTTGTAGCGGCGGGCGAGCTCGACGGGGTCGCCGGCGTCGCGCAGGTTCTCGAAGTTCACGCCCTTGACCACGCGGCCGGCGTCCACGTCGAGGCAGGGGATCACACGCACGGCGACGCTCACGTCGGCTCCTTCGTCAGGGGGCGGGGTTCGGGGGCGGGACGCGGCCCGTCAGAGGCGGATCGCGTGGATGGCGGAGATCAGGATGCCGCGCGCGCCGAGGGCGTAGAGGTCGTCCATGGCGCGGTTGGCGTCCGCCTTGCGGACCATGGAGCGCACGGCCACCATCGACTCGTCGCGCAGCGGGGAGATGGTCGGGGACTCCAGGCCGGGGGTGACGGCGGTGGCCTGCTCAAGCAGCTCGCGGCGCACGTCGTAGTCGATCATCACCCAGCGGCGGGCCACGAGGACGCCCTTGAGGCGGCGCAGCAGCACGTCCAGGCCCTCGGGGCGCGCGCCTACGCGGGCGATCATCACGGCCTCGGAGTCCAGGATCGACTCGCCGAAGGTCTCCATGCCGGCGGCGCGCAGGGTGCTGCCGGTCTCCACGACGTCGGCGATCGCGTCCGCCACGCCGAGCTTCACGGAGGACTCCACGGCGCCGTCCAGGTGCACGACCTCGGCGTCCAGGCCGGTGCGCTCCAGGTAGGCGGAGAGCAGGCCGTCGTAGCTGGTGGCGATGCGCTTGCCGGACAGCTCGGCCTCGGAGGAGAAGGCGCCCACGGGGGCGGCCAGGCGGAACACGGAGCGGCCGAAGCCGAGCGCCATGATCTCCTCGGCGCCGCCGTCGACCTGGGCGTCGCGGAACAGGTCGCGGCCGGTCAGGCCGACGTCCAGGGTGCCCTGGCCCACGTACACGGCGATGTCCCGGGGGCGCAGGTAGAAGAACTCCACCTGGTTCTCGGGGTCCACGAGCACCAGCTCGCGGGAGTCGCGGCGCTGGCGGTAGCCGGCCTCCTGCAGGATCTCGCGGGCGGCCTCGGCGAGGGCGCCCTTGTTGGGAACGGCGATGCGCAGCACGCGTCGGCCTCCTCGGGATGCGGTGGGGGCGGAAGGGGGTGGGAGCGGGGCGCCGCTCACAGGTGGCGGTAGACGTCCTCGAGGGCGATGCCGCGGGCGATCATCATGGTCTGCACGTGGTACAGCAGCTGGGAGATCTCCTCCGCCGCCGCCTCGTCGGACTCGTACTCGGCCGCCATCCAGACCTCGGCGGCCTCCTCGACGACCTTCTTGCCGATGGCATGGACGCCGGCGTCGATCTGGGCCACGGTGCCGGAGCCCTCGGGGCGCTCCTGCACCTTGCGCGTCAGTTCCGCGTACAGCTCGTCGAAGGTCTTCACGGGGACACCCTATCCACGCGGCCCGGCCCCGCCCGCACGGCCGGCGGCAATGTGACGGGTCTCGCCCGTCCTCGCCGCCGCCCGAGACGGGCGGCTCAGGTCTGCACGTCCCGCAGCGCGAGCTCGGTGAGCACGGCCGCCTCGAGGGACTCCCGGCCCTTGTCCTCGCGGGATCCGGGCAGTCCGGCGCGGTCCCGGGCCTGCTGCTCGGTGTCCACGGTGAGCACGCCGAAGCCGACGGGGGTGCCGGTGCGCACCGAGACCTCCGTCACGCCCTGCGTGACGGCCTGGCAGACGTAGTCGAAGTGGGGGGTGTCCCCGCGGACCACGACGCCCAGGACCACGACGGCGTCGAAGTCCTCGGCCAGGCGCGCGGCGGCCACGCTGAGCTCCACGGTGCCGGGCACACGCACGAGCACCGGCTCGAGGCCGAGGTCTGCGGCGGCCGCCCGGGCGCCGGCGATCAGGCCGTCCATGATCTCGGTGTGCCACTGCGCGGCGACGACCGCCACGCGCAGGCCGCGCGCGGCGGCGGGTTCGAGGGCGGGGGTGGGGGCTCCTGCACCGCTCATGGGGTGTCCTCCTGGTGGGTCGGGGTCTCGTGTCGGGGGTCCTCGTGGCCCGGTGCCCCCGGGTGCTCGAGCACCCGGTCGGCGAGGGCGTGGGCCATGCGGTCGCGCTTGGTGCGCAGGTAGCCCAGGTTGTGCTCCGTGACCGGCGTGGGGGCCGGCACGCGCTCGACGACGTCGATGCCCGCCGCCTGCAGCCCCGCCACCTTGGCGGGGTTGTTGGTCACGAGGCGGACGCGGGTGTGCCCGGCGGCGGCGAGCACGGCCGCGGCGCCCGCCCAGTCGCGGGCCTCCGTGGGCAGGCCGAGGGCGATGTTGGCCTCGACGGTGTCCAGGCCCTGCTCCTGCAGCCGGTAGGCGCGCACCTTGTTGGCCAGGCCGATCCCCCGGCCCTCGTGGCCGCGCAGGTAGAGGACGGCGCCGCCTTCGGACCCGGCGCGGGACAGGGCGTCCTCGAGCTGGGGCCCGCAGTCGCAGCGCAGAGAGCCCAGCACGTCGCCCGTGAGGCACTCGGAGTGCACGCGCACGGTGAGGGGGCGCTCCGGGTCGGCCTCCCCCGCCTCGCCCGCCTTCTTCGCCACGAGCAGCACGTGCTCGGCGCCGGTGACGGCGTCGGCGTGGACGCTCACCCGGAACACGCCGTGGCGCGTGGGCAGCGTGGCCTCGGCGGGGACGGGCACGGGGGTCGGCCCCTCCTCCTCGAGGTGCCGCACGAGGTCCTCGATGGAGATGAGGACCAGCCCGTGCTCGTCCGCGAACTCGCGCAGGGCGGGCAGGCGCATCATGGTGCCGTCGTCGTGGACCAGCTCGGCGATGGCCGCCACCGGGGCGACGTCCGCCAGGCGGCACAGCTCCACGCCGGCCTCGGTGTGGCCGCGGCGGGCGCGCACGCCGCCGGGCACGGCCCGCAACGGGAACACGTGGCCGGGGCGCGTGAGGTCCGCCGGCCCGGCGGCCGGGTCGGCGAGTATGCGCAGGGTGCGGGTGCGGTCGGCGGCGCTGATGCCGGTGCTGACCTCGGTGGCCGCGTCCACGCTCACGGTGTACGCGGTGCCCTTGGGGTCCTCGTTGCGCGCGGTCATGGGCGGCAGGGCGAGGCGGTCGGCCAGGTCGGCGGGCATGGGCGCGCAGATCACGCCCGAGGTGTGGCGGACGGTGAACGCCGTGACGGCGTCCGTGGCCAGGGCCGCCGCGTAGACGAGGTCGCCCTCGTTCTCGCGGTCGGCGTCGTCCACGACGACGACGGGACGGCCCGCGGCGAACGCGGCGATCGCGGCGGGGACGGCGTCCAGGGGGATGGAATCGCTCATGGGCGGACCTCCTCGGCGGGGGCGGCGGACCGGGACGCGGCGGGCGCCGCGGGCAGCAGGGCGAGGCGCTCGGCGTAGCGGGCGAGCACGTCGGTCTCGAGGTTGACGCGGTCGCCGGGGCGCAGCGCGCCCAGGGTGGTGGCCTCGAGGGTGGCCGGGATGAGGCCGACCTCAAACCAGTGGGCGTCGGCGCCCGGCTCGGAGACGGCGGAGACGGTGAGGGAGACGCCCTGCAGCGCGATCGCCCCCTGCGCGGGGACGTAGCGCGCCAGGGCGGCGGGCAGGCCGATCCGCACCGTGGTCCACGCCCCCTGCGGGGTGACGGAGAGGACCTCCCCCACGCCGTCCACGTGCCCCTGGACCACGTGGCCGTCCAGGTGGTCCGTGGGGCGCAGGCAGCGCTCGAGGTTGACCCGGTCCCCCGGCGTGCGTCCGCCGAGGCTGGTCATGCGCAGGGTCTGCCCCATCAGGTCCGCGCGGAACACGCCCGGCTCGGCCCCGGGGCCGTCGAGGGCGGTGAGGCACACGCCGTCGACCGCGAGGGAGCCACCGGCGGGCAGGCCCTCGAGGGCGCCGCCGGCGTCGAGCACGAGCCGGGCGGTGTCCGCGGCGGGGTCCGGTTCGAGGGCGAGCACGGTGCCGAGGTGGGTGACGATGCCGGTGAACATTCAGTCCTCCTGGGGGTCGGGGCCCTCGGGGGCAGGGGCGGGGACGGGGGCGAGGTGGGTCCAGACGTCCTCGCCGAGGGCGCGGACGGGCCCGTCCTCGGCGGGGTCGGGATGCCAGCGCAGGCCGTCGGCGAGGGTGCCGACGTCCAGCCCGGCGACGGCGGGGCGTCCGGCCCCGAGCAGCAGCGGGGCGGTGTAGACCATGAGCTCGTCCACGAGGCCGGCGCGGATCCAGGCGCCGAGCACGCGGGGCCCGCCCTCGATCAGCACGTGGCCCGGCCGCGCCCCGCCGTGCGGCCACGGTCCGAAACGGGCGGCCAGGGCGGCCAGCACGGCCTCGGGCTCGTGGGCGGGCACGTGCAGCGTCTCCGGGCGGGCACGCAGGGCCGCGCCGGCCGGGATCGGGGTGCGGCCCTGGACCACGGGCACGGGCTGGGGGCCGGTCTCGGCCCCGGCCGCGTCGCGGACGGTCAGCCGGGGGTCGTCCGCGAGCACCGTGCCGGTGCCCACCACGATCGCGTCCACGCGGGCGCGGACCCGGTGGGCGTGCGCCCGGGAGGCCGCGCCGGTGATCCAGCGGCTCGTGCCGTCGGCCGCGGCGGCGTGGCCGTCGAGGGACTGGGCCCGTGTCTTA
>NZ_JANQCJ010000065.1:0-12583 GCF_024723355.1 Micrococcus sp. HG099
GCCGGCTGACGGGTCGCGGCCGGCCGACGGGCCGCCCCCGGCGGCGCCCGCCGCCGGGGGAGCCGCCCGGCCGTGGCGCGCGTCACACTGCGTCACACTCGGGATTTGTATACAGACCCCTTTGACGTGCGCCCTCGGCCCTAGCAAAGTGTGCGTGTCATCACAGTGATCCTGCTCACAGGAGCACTGCTCCACGCACACCCGGAGGGCCCATGTCATCCAGCGAGCCCACGGCGCCGGCCCCGACGGCCGCGCAGTTCCGCGCCGCACAGCAGTCCGAGGAGTTCACCGAGCTCCGCAGCACCTATCGCTCCTTCGCGTTCCCCATGACCGTGGCGTTCTTCGTCTGGTACCTGGTCTTCGTGATCGCGGGGGCGTTCTTCCCGGAGTTCATGTCCATCCGCCTCGGCGGCAACATCACGCTGGGGCTGGTCCTGGGCCTGCTGCAGTTCGTCACCACGTTCCTGATCACCTTCGCCTACGTCCGCTTCTCCAACCGGACCCTGGACCCCCGCGCCACGGCGCTGCGCGAGCGCCTCGAGCGCGAGGCCGCCGGCGGCGCCCCTGAGACCCCGGAGGCCACGCGATGAGCGCACTGACCCCCCTGCTCCAGGCCGCTCCCGAGGCGGTCGGCAGCCCCGCCGTGAACATCGGCATCTTCCTGGCCTTCGTCGTGGTCACCCTCGTGATCGTGATCCGGGCGTCCAAGACGAGCTCGTCCTCGGCGGACTACTACGCCGGCGGACGCGGCTTCTCCGGCACGCAGAACGGCACGGCCATCGCGGGCGACTACCTCTCCGCGGCCTCGTTCCTGGGCATCGTGGGCGCCATCGCGCTCTACGGCTACGACGGCTTCCTCTACTCGATCGGCTTCCTCGTGGCGTGGCTCGTGGCCCTGCTGCTGGTGGCCGAGCTGCTACGCAACACCGGCAAGTTCACCATGGCGGACGTGCTCTCGTTCCGCCTGCGCCAGAAGCCCGTGCGCATCGCCGCCGCCTTCGGCACCATGGCCGTCTGCCTGTTCTACCTGCTGGCCCAGATGGCCGGCGCCGGCGGCCTCGTCTCCCTGCTGCTCAACATCAACGACCGCGCAGGCCAGGCCCTCGTGATCGTGATCGTGGGCGTGCTGATGATCGTCTACGTGCTGATCGGCGGCATGAAGGGCACCACCTACGTCCAGATCATCAAGGCGATCCTGCTCATCACCGGTGCCGGCATCATGACCGTGTGGTCCCTGGCCATGTTCGGCTTCGACTTCAACGCCATGCTGGGCGCCGCCGTCGAGCTCAACCCGAAGGGCGAGGCGATCCTCGAGCCGGGCCTGCAGTACGGCGCGAGCGCGCTGACCCGCCTGGACTTCGTCTCCCTCGGCATCGCCCTCGTGCTGGGCACCGCCGGCCTGCCGCACGTGCTCATGCGGTTCTACACCGTGCCCACGGCCAAGGAGGCCCGCAAGTCGGTGGTGTGGGCGATCGTGCTCATCGGCGCGTTCTACCTGTTCACCCTCGTGCTGGGCTACGGCGCCGGCGCCCTGATCGGCCCCGAGCGGATCATGGCGGCCCCGGGCGGCCAGAACTCGGCGGCCCCGCTGCTCGCGTTCGAGCTCGGCGGCTCCATCCTGCTCGGCGTGATCTCCGCGGTGGCGTTCGCCACGATCCTCGCGGTGGTCGCCGGCCTGGCCATCACGGCGGCGGCGTCCTTCGCCCACGACGTGTACGGCTCCGTGATCGCCAAGCACCAGCTGACCCCCCAGGAGGAGGTCCGCATCGGCAAGATCACCGTGGTGGTGATCGGCATCCTGGCGATCGTGGGCGGCATCGGCGCGCAGGGCCAGAACGTGGCGTTCCTCGTGGCGCTCGCCTTCGCGGTGGCCGCCTCGGCGAACCTGCCGACCATCCTGTACTCGCTGTTCTGGAAGCGATTCACCACCCGCGGCGCGGTGTGGTCCATGTACGGCGGACTGCTCTCCGCGATCATCCTGATCGTGCTGTCCCCGGTGATGTCCGGCGCGCCGACGTCGATGATCCCGGGCGCGGACTTCGCGATCTTCCCGCTGAAGAACCCGGGCATCGTGTCCATCCCGCTGGCCTTCTTCCTCGGCTGGCTCGGCTCCGTCACCTCCTCCCGCGCGGAGGACCCGGACAAGCAGGCCGAGATGGAGGTCCGCTCCCTCACCGGCATCGGCGCCGAGAAGCCGGTGCAGCACTGATCCGCTCCTGAGCGCGGTCTCCCACGAGGGGCCGGTCCGGCGCTCGGCCGATCAGCCGGCCGGAGACCCTCAGATCGACGGTTTCGGTCAGGACCGACGGAACGGCCGTCGACCCTGACCGAAACCGTCGATCCGCCGAGCGGGTCCGGCCGGCACCTCGGCCGTCCCGGCGCTGTCCAGGCGCGGCTGGCATCATGGCCGGGTGACGCACGGATCCCTCACCGACTACACCCTCCCCGCGGCGGGCGCCCCCTCCGGCGCGAACGCTCACGACGACGGCGCCCCGCGCGCCGTCGCGCTGATCGGCTCCACCGGGTCCATCGGCACCCAGGGCCTGGACGTGATCGCGCAGGATCCCGCGCGGTTCCGCGCCGTCGCCCTGTCCGGGGGTGCGAACACGGGCCTGCTGGCCGAGCAGGCGGTGCGCTTCGAGGTCCAAGCCGTGGGCTCGGCCGCGGCCACCGAGGACGAGCTGCGCGCGGCGATCGCCGACGCCGCCGCGCGTCTGGGCGTCCCCGCCCCGCGCCCGGCGCTGTTCACCGGCCCCACGGCCGCCGAGCGGATCGCGGCGTGGGCGGGCGCGGACACCGTGCTCAACGGCATCACCGGCTCGATCGGCCTGCGCCCCACCCTGGCCGCCCTGCACGCGGGCCACCGGCTGGCGCTGGCGAACAAGGAGTCGCTGATCGTGGGCGGGGCGCTCGTGAAGGCGGCCGCCGCCCCCGGGCAGCTCGTGCCCGTGGACTCCGAGCACTCGGCCCTGGCGCAGGCGCTGCGCGGCGGCACCGCGGACGAGGTCCGCCGCCTCGTGCTCACCGCCTCCGGAGGCCCCTTCCGCGGCCTCGATCGGGCCGCCCTGGCCGAAGTCACCCCCGCGCAGGCGCTGGCGCACCCCACGTGGGACATGGGCCGCGTGGTCACCACCAACTCCGCCTCGCTCGTGAACAAGGCCCTCGAGGTGATCGAGGCCCACCTGCTCTTCGACGTGCCCCTGGAGCGGATGGACGTCGTGGTCCACCCGCAGTCCGTGGTGCACTCCATGGTCGAGTTCACGGACGGCTCCACCCTGGCCCAGGCGTCCCCGCCGGACATGCGCCTGCCCATCGCCCTCGGGCTCGCCTGGCCGTCCCGCGTGCCCGGCGCCGCCGCCGGCTGCGACTGGACCCGCGCCGCCACCTGGACCTTCGAGCCCCTCGACGAGGACGCGTTCCCCGCCGTGCGCGCCGCCAAGGAGGCCGCCGCGGCCTCGCCCACCCACATGGCCGTGTTCAACGCCGTCAACGAGGAGGCCGTGGACGCGTTCCACGACGGGCGCATCCGCTTCGACGCGATCGTGGACACCGTGCGCGCCGTCGTCGGCGAGTACGAGCCCGCCCGGGTGCTCGGCGCCGCCGGCCACGGGCACGTGGCGCAGGACCTGACCGTGGAGGCCGTGCTCGCGGCCGAGGACTGGGCGCGCACCGCCGCCCGGGCCCGCTGGTGAGCGCCGTGGAGGTGCTCTGGTACGTCCTCGGCGTCGTCGCGGTGGCCCTGGGCCTGGCCGTCTCGATCGCCCTGCACGAGGTGGGTCACCTCGTGCCCGCCAAGCTCTTCGGCGTGCGCGTCACGCAGTACATGATCGGCTTCGGCCCCACGATCGCGTCGTGGCGCCGCGGGGAGACCGAGTACGGGTTCAAGGCCGTGCCGCTGGGCGGCTACGTGGCCATGGTGGGCATGCTCCCGCCGCCGCGCACGGGCCAGGCGCCGCGCACCGCCTCCACCGGATTCGTGCAGCAGCTGGGCCGGATGGCGGACGACGCGCGGACCCAGGCCGCCGCGGAGCTCACGGCGGCGGACGAGGGCCGCCAGTTCATCCAGCTGCCCGTGTGGAAGCGCGTGGTGATCATGCTCGGCGGGCCGTTCATGAACCTGCTCATCGCGCTCGGCGTCACGGCCCTGCTGGTGACCACGGTGGGCACCTCCCAGCCGAGCACCACGGCGGCGGAGGTCTACCGCTGCGTGGTGACCACGGACGAGCAGCAGGCCCGCGCCGCCGAGGGCGGCGGGCAGGACTGCCGCCCCGGCGACCCCGTGGCGCCCGCCCACGAGGCCGGGCTGCGCCCGGGAGACACCGTCACCTCGTTCGACGGGCGCCCCGTGGACGACTGGGACGCCCTGTCCGGGCTGATCCGCGAGCGCGCCGGGCAGCCCACCGCGATCGAGTGGGAGCGCGACGGCGAGCCCCACTCCGCCACCATCACCCCGCGCCTGACCCAGCGGCCGGTGATGGACGCCGTCGGCCGCCCCGAGCGCGCCCCGGACGGCACCGCCCTGACCGAGGAGGTCGGGTTCATCGGCATGGGCTCGCAGATCGAGACCGTGCGGCAGAGCCCGCTGGCGGCCGGGCCGGTCGTGGCCCAGCAGGTGCGCGGCGTCGTCGACGTGGTGCTCGTGCTGCCCCAGCGGCTGTGGGACACCGCCGTGGCCGTGGTGACCCCGGCCGAGCGCGACCCGGACGGGCCGATGTCCGTGGTGGGGGTGGGCCGGATCGCCGGCGAGGCTGCGGCGCTGCAGGAGGCGGAGCTCGCGGACAAGGCGGCCCTGCTGCTGTCCCTGGTGGCCGGCGTCAACGTGGCCCTGATGGTGTTCAACCTCATCCCGCTGCTGCCCCTCGACGGCGGCCACGTGGCCGGCGCGCTGTGGGAGGCGCTGCGCCGCGGCTGGGCCCGGCTGCGCGGCCGCCCGGACCCGGGGCCGTTCGACCTGGCCCGCATGCTGCCGCTGACCTACGCGGTGGCCGGGCTCATGCTCGTGATGGGCGTGGTGCTGATCGTCGCGGACATCGTGGAGCCGATCCGCCTGTTCTGAGCCCGTGCGCCGGCCGGTCGCCGTGCCCGACGCGCGGCCGACGCGGCCGCCCTCCGTCCAGGGCCGGGCCCCGGCCCTCGGCCCGCACCCGGGTGCGGGCCCTAGGATGGACGGCAGACCGGCGGCCCGCGGCCGCCACCCCCGAAGAGAACCGTGAGGAGCGCTGCCGTGCCTGTCAGCCTTGGAATGCCGTCCGCCCCGCCGCCCGTCCTGGCCCCGCGCCGTGCGACGCGGCAGATCCGGGTCGGCTCGGTGGGCGTGGGCTCGCAGCATCAGGTCTCCGTCCAGTCGATGACCACCACGAAGACGCACGACATCGGCGCCACGCTCCAGCAGATCGCCGAGCTCACCGCCGCCGGCTGCGACATCGTGCGCGTGGCCTGCCCCACGGACAAGGACGCCGAGGCGCTCAAGGTCATCGCCCAGCAGTCCACCATCCCCGTGATCGCGGACATCCACTTCCAGCCCAAGTACGTGTTCGCCGCCATCGAGGCCGGCTGCGGCGCCGTGCGCGTGAACCCGGGCAACATCAAGAAGTTCGACGACAAGGTCAAGGAGATCGCGCAGGCCGCCGCCGAGCACGGCACCTCGATCCGCATCGGCGTCAACGCCGGCTCCCTGGACCCGCGCCTGCTGAAGAAGTACGGCAAGGCCACCCCCGAGGCGCTCGTGGAGTCCGCCGTGTGGGAGGCCTCCCTCTTCGAGGAGCACGGCTTCAAGGACTTCAAGATCTCCGTGAAGCACAACGACCCGGTGATCATGGCCCGCGCCTACGAGCTGCTCGCCGAGCAGGGCGACTGGCCGCTGCACCTCGGCGTCACCGAGGCCGGCCCCGCCTTCCAGGGCACCATCAAGTCCGCCACCGCGTTCGGCTACCTGCTGGGCAAGGGCATCGGCGACACCATCCGCGTGTCCCTCTCCGCCCCGCCCGTGGAGGAGGTCAAGGTGGGCCTGCAGATCCTGCAGTCCCTGAACCTGCGCGAGCGCAAGCTCGAGATCGTCTCCTGCCCCTCCTGCGGACGCGCCCAGGTGGACGTCTACACGCTGGCCGAGGAGGTCACCGAGGGACTCAAGGACCTCGAGGTGCCGCTGCGCGTGGCCGTGATGGGCTGCGTCGTCAACGGCCCGGGCGAGGCCCGCGAGGCGGACCTCGGCGTGGCCTCCGGCAACGGCAAGGGGCAGATCTTCGTCAAGGGCGAGGTCATCCGCACCGTGCCCGAGGACCAGATCGTCGACACCCTCATCGAGGAGGCCAACCGCATCGCCACCGAGATGGGCGACGGGGAGGAGAGCGGTGACCAGGCTGCCGCCGGTGCCCCGGTGGTCTCCGTCCACTGACCGCCAGGCCCGCGCCGCCACCGGCGGCCGCGTCCGCCTGCTGACCGACGCGGACACCCCCGCGCTCGCGGCCCTGTCCGCGCGCGCCCCCGTGTCCAACGTCTTCGTGGACTCCCTGCTCGAGGCCGGCCGGCTGGCCGGCCCGCGCGGGGGAGCGGCCGGCACCCTGTTCCTCGGCATCGACGCGCGGGAGGGGACCGACGACGACGGCGCGCCCGTCGCCGGCCTGCGTGCCGCCCTGTGGGTCGGCTCGAACGTGGTGCCCGTCGCCGCGGCCGAGACCCCGGACGCCGGCTGGGCGCCCGGGGACGCCGAGGCGCTCGGCGCGGCCGCGGTCGCCCTGCGCCGCCGGTACGGGTCCCTGTACGGGCCCGCGAAGCCGGTGCTCGCCGTCGGCTCGGCGCTGGCCGCCGCCGGCCACCGGGCCCGCTCGGTGCGCGAGGACCAGCCGCTGCTGGTGCTGGGCGCGGACGGCGCCGCCGAGACCAGCCCGCACGTGGTCCAGGCGCACCCGCGCGACTTCGAGCGCGTGCTGCCGGCCAGCGCCGCGATGTTCGAGGAGGAGCTCGGCTTCTCCCCGTTCCTCGGGGGCGCCGCCCAGTACCGGGACCGCGTGGAGCGGCTGATCCGCGCCGGGCGCGTGTTCATCGACCCGGGGCCGGCGGACGCCGGCGGGCCGCTGCGGTTCAAAGCGGACATCGGGCTGCTCTCCTCCCGCTGCGCCCAGATCCAGGGCGTGTGGATGGCCCCGGCCGCGCGCGGGCGCGGGCTGGCGGCCGCGGCGATGGCCGCCGTCGTGGAGTACGTGCGCCTGCAGGCCCCCGTGGTGAGCCTCTACGTCAACGCGTACAACACCCCGGCCCTGCGCACCTACGAGCGCGTGGGGTTCGAGCGGCGCGGCACCTTCGCCACCGTCCTCTACTGAGTCCGGCGGCCCCGTGGCCGGCGCGCCGGGGGATAGGATCGACCCGCCCCGTCCCCGCCCCGAGGAGTCACCATGGCCCTGCGCATGTCCACCCTGTTCCTGCGGACCCTGCGCGACGACCCGGCCGACGCCGAGGTCGCGAGCCATCGCCTGCTGGTCCGCTCCGGCATGATCCGCCGCGCCGGCTTCGGCACCTTCACCTGGCTGCCGCTGGGCCTGCGCGTGCTGCGCCGCGTGGAGCAGATCGTGCGCGAGGAGATGGACGCGATCGGCGGCCAGGAGGTGCACTTCCCGGCGCTGCTGCCCAAGGAGCCCTACGAGGCCACGGGCCGCTGGGACGAGTACGGGGACGGCATCTTCCGCGTGCAGGACCGCAAGGGCGCCGACCTGCTGCTGGCCCCCACCCACGAGGAGATGTTCACCCTCCTGGTGAAGGACCACTACTCCTCGTACAAGGACCTGCCGGCGTACCTGTACCAGATCCAGACCAAGTACCGGGACGAGTCCCGCCCCCGCGCGGGCCTGCTGCGCGTGCGCGACTTCGTGATGAAGGACTCCTACTCCTTCACCGTGGACGACGCCGGCCTGGACGACGCCTACGAGGCCCACCGCGCCGCCTACGAGCGCATCTTCGCCCGCCTGGGCCTGGAGACCGTGGCCGTCGAGGCCACCGCCGGAGCCATGGGCGGCTCGCGCTCCGAGGAGTTCCTGCACCCCTGCGCCATCGGCGAGGACACCTTCGTGGAGTCCCCGGGCGGCTACCGCGCCAACGTGGAGGCCGTGACCACGGTGGCCCCGGCCCCGCTGGACGAGGCGGCCATGGCCGCGCTGCCGGCGCCGGAGGTCAAGGAGACCCCCGTCTCCACCACCATCGCCGCACTCGTGGACGTCGCCAACGAGCTGGCCCCCCGCGCCGAGGGCGCGTGGACCGCCGCGGACACCCTCAAGTGCGTGGTGCTCACCGCCGTGCTCGACGGCGACGAGCGCCGCCAGTTCGTCGTGGCCGTCCCCGGGGACCGCGAGGTGGACCTCAAGCGCCTCGAGACCACGGTGGCCCCGGCCCTCGGCCTGAGCGGCGAGCCCGGCGTCGAGGCCGCCACCGAGGAGGACCTGCGCCGCCACCCGTCCCTGGTCAAGGGCTACATCGGCCCCGGCGCCGGCCCGGACGGCGGTGCCCCCGTCCTCGGCGCGGAGTCCGTCTCCGGCCTGCCCTTCCTCGTGGACCCGCGCATCGCCGCCGGCACCGCCTGGATCACGGGCGCCAACGCGGACCAGCGTCACGTGTTCGGCCTCGTGGCCGGCCGCGACTTCGGCTGGGACGGCGTCGTGGAGGCCACCGTGGTGCGCGACGGCGACGAGGCCCCGGACGGCTCCGGCCCCCTGACGGCCCGCCGCGGCATCGAGATGGGCCACATCTTCCAGCTCGGCCGCAAGTACGCCGAGGCCCTGGACCTGAAGGTCCTGGACCAGAACGGCAAGCAGGTCGTGGTGACCATGGGCTCCTACGGCATCGGCGTCACCCGCGCCGTGGCCGCGATCGCCGAGTCCCACCGGGACGAGAAGGGCCTCGTGTGGCCCCGCGCGGTGGCCCCGGCCGACGTGCACGTGCTCGCCACCGGCAAGGGCGCCGAGGTGTTCGAGGCCGCCGAGCAGATCGTCGCCGGGCTCGAGGCCGCGGGCCTCACCGTGCTCTTCGACGACCGTCCGAAGGTCTCGGCCGGCGTGAAGTTCGGCGACGTGGAGCTCATCGGCCTGCCCACCTCCGTGGTGGTCGGCCGCGGGCTGGCGGACGGCGTGGTGGAGGTCAAGGACCGCGCCACCGGCGAGGCCCGCTCGGTGCCGGTGGCCGAGGCCGTCGACGCCGTCGTGGCCGAGGTGCGCGACGGGCGCTGACTGGTTCGGCGCCGTCGAGCTGACCGCCGGACTCATCGCGCTGGTGCTCGCCGCGGGCTTCGCGGCGGGCTGGATCGACGCCGTCGTGGGCGGCGGCGGGTTGCTGCAGCTGCCCGCGCTGCTGCTCGTGCCCGGGCTGAGCCCGGTGCAGGCGCTGGCCACCAACAAGATGGGCTCGGTGTTCGGCACGGCGACGTCGGCGATCACCTACCGGCGGCGGTTGCGGCAGGACCTGTCCACGGCGCTGCCGATGGCGGCGGTCGCCTTCGTCGCGGCCCTGGCCGGGGCCGTGGTGGCCGCGAGCCTGCCGGCCGGCGTGATCCGCCCGGTGATCCTCGTGGCGCTGATCGCCGTCGCCGTGTTCACGGCGGTGCGCCCCGGCCTGGGGAAGACTGCCGGCGTGGGCCCGGAGCGCCGCACCGCGGTGGCACGGGCCGTGGCCCTGGGCGCCGCGGTGGGCTTCTACGACGGCGTGCTCGGCCCCGGCACGGGCACGTTCCTGATCCTGGGCCTCGTGCTGCTGCTGAGGTTCGACTTCCTGCACGCCTCGGCCCAGGCGAAGATCGTGAACCTCGCCACGAACCTCGGCGCGCTCGCGTTCTTCATCCCCGCCGGCCACGCCGTGCTGGGCCTGGGCCTGCTGCTCGGCGCGGCCAACCTGGTGGGCGGCTACGTGGGGGCGCGCATGGCGATCGCGCGCGGCACCGGCTTCATCCGGGTCGTCTACCTGATCGTGGTGGCCGCGCTGATAGTCAAGGTCGGGGCGGACACGCTCGCCCCGCTCCTGCCCTGACCCGTCCCCGGGCCGCGCCCGCCGCGGCCCGGGGCGGAGGCCTCGGCCCCGCCCCGCGCCGCCGGATAGGCTCGGCGCTGACCCCGTCCCGACCCGTCCCCGACCGACCCGAACAGACCAGCGAGGTACCCCCCATGGACAGCACCGCCCGCCACGACGACGCCGCCTCCCTGCGCGCCCGCGTCGAGGAGGCCCTGGCCTCCGCCGACGTGGTGGTGGAGGAGATCCGGGTCGCCGGCTCGGCCGCCCACCCCACCGTCGAGGTGGTCGTGGACCGCGCCTCCGGCACCGAGGGCCTGAGCCTGGACGAGCTGGCCGGGCTCAGCGGCCGCGTGTCCGCCGCCCTGGACGCCCTCGGGGACCACGTGCCCGGCGTCGGCGCGGGGGAGTACCTGCTCGAGCTGACCACCGCGGGCGTGGACCGCCCGCTCACGCAGCCGCGCCACTTCGCCCGCAACGTCGGCCGCCTCGTGGAGGTGGCCGTGGACGGCGGCGAGCCCTTCACCGCCCGCCTGCTCGCGGCGGACGAGGACGCCGTCGAGCTGGCCGAGGTGCGCCCCGGCGCGAAGAAGGGCATGAAGGCCAAGGAGCTCCCCGCGCAGCGCGTGGAGCTGGCCCGCCTCGGCCCGGCCGTGGTGCAGGTAGAGTGGACCCCCGCTCAGCAGGCCGCCGACGCCGCGGCCGCGGGCGAGCAGACGGCCGAGCACACGGAGGCATGAGTTGGACATCGACATGAGCGCGCTGCGCATGCTGGAGGCGGAGCGGGAGATCCCGATGGACCGCCTGATCCCCACCATCGAGCAGGCCCTGCTCATGGCGTACCACCGCACCCCCGGCGCCCTGAAGCGCGCGCGCGTGGAGATCGACCGGGTCTCCGGCCACGTCACGGTGTGGGCCACGGAGCTGGACGAGGACGGCACGCCCATCGGCGAGTTCGACGACACCCCCAACGGCTTCGGCCGCGTGGCCGCCTCCACCGCCCGCCAGGTGATGATCCAGCGCATGCGCGAGGAGGACGACGACAAGGTCCTCGGCGAGTTCAAGGACAAGGAGGGCGAGCTCGTCTCGGGCCTCATCCAGCAGGGCGTGAACCGCCACATGATCCAGGTGAACCTGGGCACGCTCGAGGCCGTCCTGCCCCCGCCCGAGCAGGTGCCGGGCGAGGACTACTCGCACGGCCGCCGCCTGCGCGCCTACGTGGTCTCCGCCACCCGCGGCAACAAGGGCCCCTCCGTCACCGTGTCCCGCTCCCACCCGGGCCTGGTGCGCAAGCTCTTCGAGCTGGAGGTCCCGGAGATCGCCGACGGCTCCGTGGAGATCACGGCGCTCGCCCGCGAGGCCGGCCACCGCACCAAGATGGCCGTGCGCGCCACCCGCCCCGGCGTGAACGCCAAGGGCGCCTCGATCGGCGAGATGGGCAGCCGCGTGCGCGCCGTGATGACGGAGCTCAACGATGAGAAGATCGACATCGTCGAGCACGCCGAGGACCCGGCGCAGATGATCGCCAACGCCCTGTCCCCGGCCAAGACCGTGTCCGTGGAGGTCCTCGACGCGGACCAGCACTCCGCCCGCGCCGTCGTGCCCGAGCACCAGCTGTCCCTGGCCATCGGCAAGGAGGGCCAGAACGCCCGCCTCGCGGCCAAGCTCACCGGCTGGCGCATCGACATCGTGGGCGACGGCTCGGACGCCTCCGCCCCGGCCCGCTGAGCCGGGCCGGGAACAGATCCGCGGCCGGACGCGCTAGGATGGTTGAGGTCCTTTCTCGATCCGACGCCCGTGAGGGGTGAGCGCATGACGTCTCGGACGGTCGTGCGCACCTGCATCGGATGCCGGTCGAGGGCGGACCAGCAAGAGCTGGTGCGCGTCGCGCTGGACCCCTCGACGGAACCCCCATCCGTCGTCTGGGATCCCGAGCGGCGCCGTCCCGGCCGGGGTGCCTGGCTGCACCCCGGGAGGGACTGCCTCCTCCTCGCCCTGCGCCGCCGCGCGTTCGGGCGGGCCTTCCGGTCCGCCGTCGACGCCGAGGGCCTGGGACGCGAGCCGGAGACGCCGGCTGACAGACCGACAGATGAAGGCGGGTCAGAGATCTGATGCGTACCCGATGAGCACTGAAGCATGAGTGCCCAACGATGAACTTCACCCCCTGCTATCAGGCAGGCCGTGGTGCGCGCGCCCTCACGGCGCGCGCGGCGGCCTGGAGCAACGTCAACGGTCCCACGACGCGCTGAGACGGACACCGCTGCGAGGCGGCCCCGTTCCGGCCCGTGAGGCCAGAACAGGAGAACCGTGGCAAAGGTCCGCGTCCATGAGCTCGCCAAGGAGCTCGGCATCACCTCGAAGGAGGCCTTGAACACCCTCAAGGACCTCGGCGAGTTCGTCAGCTCCGCCTCTTCGACCATCGAGCCCCCGGTGGCGAAGAAGCTGCGGGGCGCCTACCCCGACGCCGGCAAGTCCGGCGCCGCCAAGCCCTCCGGCGCCAAGCCCGCCGCCGCCCCGGCGGCCGGCCGTCCCGCCGCGTCCGCCCCGAAGCCGGGCGGCTCGGCCCCCAAGCCGAACGCCCCCGCGCCCGCTCCGAGCC
>NZ_JANQCJ010000066.1:0-12539 GCF_024723355.1 Micrococcus sp. HG099
GCCTGCGGGGCCGCGGGGGCCGGCGTCGCCGGGGACGTGGAGACCGCCGCGGCGGCCGTGGCGGCCGCCCCGCCGAGGCCCAGCTCGGTGCGGGCCCGGGCGGCGTGCTCGAAGGCGACCACGAGGTCGTAGCCTGTGGGCACCACGGCCTGGGAGGAGGCGAAGCCGTGCCGGCCCTTGCGCATCCCGAAGCCGATCACGCCGAAGATCAGCCACACGGCCAGGCCCAGCAGCATCGAGGTGAGGATCTGCCCCGCGCCGCCCTCGGGCGTGAGGAGGAAGAGGAAGACGCCGATCAGGCCGCCGAAGAAGACGCCGCGCACGCCGGCGGACAGCGCCACCTGCGCGTAGTTCAGGCGGCCGCGCACGCGCTCGACCACGCGCAGGTCCTTGCCCACGATCGACACCGCGCTCACCGGGAAGTCCGTGGCCGCGAGGCGGTCCACCTGCTCGCGCGCGTCCGCGTACGAGGCGTAGGTGGCCAGGAGCTCGCCGCGGGGCAGGCCCCGGTCGGCGCCGGGCGGGGGGCTGGACAACATGAAGGACATGACCCCATTGTGCCCGCCCGGGCGCGGGGCGGGGCGGGACTTCGCCGTGCGCAGACACGGGGCGCACGGGGCGCACGCCGTAGGCTGGGGCGGTGAGCTCCCCCAAGATCTTCGTGGCCCGCCTGCTGGGCCTGGACGTCTTCGACCCCCTGGGCGACCGCCTCGGCCGGCTGCGGGACGTCGTCGTCCTGGACCGCGGCCCCGCCGTGCCCCCGTTCGCCACCGGCCTCGTGATCGAGGTGCCCGGCAAGAAGCGCGTCTTCGTGCCGATGACGCGGGTGACCTCCATGGACTCGGGGCAGATCATCACCACCGGCCTGATCAACCTGCGCCGGTTCTCCCGCCGCGGCGCCGAGCAGACCGTGGCCGCCGACCTCTTCGACCGCCGCGTGCGGCTCACGGACGGCTCCGGCGAGGCGTTCCTGGAGGACATCGGCCTGGAGCAGCAGCGCAACGGCGACTGGCTGGTCGCGGACCTCTACGTGCGCCGGATCGTGGGGCGGGGCCCCTTCGGCCGGGCCCAGCGCGGCGAGCACCTGCTGCTGGACTGGGACGAGGCCCGCTGGACCGGCCAGGCCGAGCCCCAGGCGGCCACCAGCTTCCTCGCCGCCCACGAGGACCTCAAGCCGGCCGACCTCGCGGACATGCTCCACGAGATGCCGGAGAAGCGGCGCGTGGAGGTGGCCCGCGAGCTGCAGGACGAGCGCCTCGCGGACGTGCTCCAGGAGCTGCCCGACGACGACCAGGTGCAGATCCTCTCCCAGCTGGACATCGACCGCGCCGCGGACGTGCTCGAGGAGATGGACCCGGACGACGCCGCCGACCTCCTCCACGAGCTGCCCGACTCCCAGCAGGAGCTGCTGCTGGAGCGCATGGAGCCCGAGGAGGCCGAGGACGTGCGGCGCCTGCTCGAGTACGAGGAGGGCACCGCGGGCTCCGTCATGACGCCCGTGCCCGTCATCCTGCCGCCCGAAGCCACCGTGGCCGAGGCCATGGCCACCATCCGCCAGCAGGAGATCTCCCCCGCCCTGGCCTCCCTGGTGATCGTGGCCCGCCCGCCGCTGGAGACGCCCACGGGCCGATTCCTCGGCGTGGTCCACTTCCAGCGGCTGCTGCGCTACCCGCCGCCGGAGGCCGTGGGCAACATCATGGACAAGGATCTCGAGCCCGTCTCGGACCTCGCCCCGATCGCCCACGTCACCCGCGAGCTGGCCACCTACAACCTCACCAGCATCCCCGTGGTGAACGAGCACCACCGCGTGGTGGGAGCCGTGAGCGTGGACGACGTCCTGGACCACATCCTCCCGGACGACTGGCGGGCCATGGACCACGACGACCACGATCCCCGCCCCGCAGCCTGACCCCGCGGCCTGCCGCCGCCCGACACCGGAGGAGTGACCATGTCCCAGACGTCCCGAGACGCCCGCCCGAGCCGGGGCACCGGCCTGGACACCCCCCTGAGCGCCAGCGGGCGCCGGGTGCC
The DNA here is from genome assembly GCF_024723355.1 of Micrococcus sp. HG099. Lineage (NCBI taxonomy): Bacteria > Bacillati > Actinomycetota > Actinomycetes > Micrococcales > Micrococcaceae > Micrococcus > Micrococcus sp. HG099. The sequence goes on from NZ_JANQCJ010000066.1 coordinate 2,032, forward strand.
CCGCCTCGCGCCCAATCCGGACGCGTTCGGCGAGGCCACCGAGGGCATCGCCCGGTTCATGGGCACGCCGCAGTTCCTCGTCTGGATGACGCTGTTCTGCGCCGCGTGGCTGGGATGGAACACGTTCGGCCCGGAGGACCTGCGCTTCGACTCGGCGGCCCTGGGCTTCACGGCGCTCACCCTGATGCTCTCGCTGCAGGCCTCCTACGCGGCGCCGTTGCTGCTGCTGGCCCAGAACCGCCAGGACGACCGGGACAAGGTTGCCCTGCGCGAGGACCGGGACCGGGCCGAGCGGAACCTCGCGGACACCGAGTTCCTCACCCGGGAGATCTCCGGGCTGCGCCTGGCCGTCCAGGAGGTCGCCACCCGCGACTTCGTGCGCGGCGAGCTGCGCGGGGTCCAGGAGGAGCTGCGCGAGGCCGTGCGCGCCGAGCTGCGCGAGGAGATCCGGGCGGAGCTGCGCGCCGAGCTGGCCGAGGGCCGCGGCGAGCGGACCGACCTCGGGGCCGAGCCCCGCCCCCGCAGGCAGAAGAAGCACAAGGGCCGGGACCGCGGCCGGGACGAGCGGCGCGCCGGCGACGACGGCGTGGACCCCTCCACCACCACCCTCGCGGTGATCGCGGCGCGCGAGGCCGCCCAGGCGGCGCAGTCCGCGCAGGCCGGGCAGGAGGCCGGCCGCGCCGTCGACGGCCGGGACGACGCGGACGGAGCCGCCCGATGAGCGATCTGGGCCTGCACGTGCCCGAGGTCCGCACGGACCTGGAGCGTCGGGTCCTGGACCGGCTCGCCACCGTCCAGGACCCGGAGATCCGCCGCCCGGTGACGGAGCTGGGCATGGTGGAGTCGGTCGTGGAGACCGCCCCCGGCACGGTCGAGGTGACCGTGCTGCTGACCATCGAGGCCTGCCCGCTGCGCGGGACCATCCAGGGCGACGTCGCGGCCGCCGTCGCCGACGTGCCCGGCTGCGACGCGGTGGACGTGCGCACGGGCGTGATGAGCCCCGAGCGCCGGCTGGCCCTGCAGGACGCCTTGCGCGCCGCCCGCCCGGCCAACCCCTTCGGCGAGGGCTCGCTGACCCGGGTGCTCGCCGTGGCCTCCGGCAAGGGCGGGGTGGGCAAGTCCTCGGTGACCGCCAACCTCGCCGTCGCCCTGGCCGCCCGCGGGCTGGCCGTGGGCCTGATCGACGCGGACGTGCACGGCTACTCCATCCCGGGGCTGCTGGGCGTCACCGCCTCCCCCACCAAGCTGGACCGCATGATCCTGCCGCCCGTGGTGCGGGACGTGAAGGTCATCTCGATCGGCATGTTCCTGGACGAGGACCGGCCGGTGGCCTGGCGCGGGCCCATGCTGCACCGCGCCCTCGAGCAGTTCGTCACGGACGTGCACTGGGGCGACCTGGACGTGCTCCTCGTGGACCTGCCCCCGGGCACCGGGGACATCGCGATCTCGACGGCGCAGCTGCTGCCCGCCTCCGAGCTGCTCGTGGTCACCACTCCGCAGCACGCCGCCGCCCAGGTGGCGGCGCGCGCCGGCCAGCTGGCCGAGCAGACCGGTCAGGCCGTGGCCGGGGTGATCGAGAACATGGGCCCGATGACGCTGCCGGACGGCACCGTGTTGGACGTGTTCGGCGCCGGCGGCGGCCAGGAGGTCGCGGACCGGCTGGCGCGGGTGCTGGGCTCGGCGGTGCCCCTGCTGGGCTCCGTGCCGCTGGACCCAGCCCTGCGCCGCGGCGGCGACGCCGGCGACCCGGTGGTCCTCTCCGCGCCGGACAGCCCCGCGGGACGGGCGCTGGCCGGGGTCGCCGAGCGCCTCGCGGTGCGGCCGCGCGGCCTGGTCGGGCGGCGACTGCCCCTGTCCCCGCGCTGAGGCGCGGGCGGCGGCTCAGGTGGCGTCGACGTCGTAGGGGGCCGGGGCCAGCCCCAGCAGCTCGAGGGGGTCCGGCTCGACGGCGGGCCGCTCCTCGGCGACGGCCTCCTCGGCGCGGCCCGAGGCCATCAGCGCGGCCGCGGCGCCGCCCACCGCGGCGCCCGTCGCGAGCGAGGCGCCCGCGGCCGGGGCCGCGGATCCGGAGGACGCCGCCGGGGCGGCCGAGCTGCCGGCGCCGGCCGGGCGACGGAAGAGGGAGCGCGGATCCATGTCCACGAGGTCCTGGCGGGTGAGGCCGCCGTGCACGTCCTCGGCGCGCACGCCGGTGGCGGCCGAGGCGCGGGAGGCGGGGGTGGAGGAGCCGCCGACGGGCTCGCGCAGGGCGTCCCGGATGATCCGGCGGGGGTCGTACTGGCGGGGGTCGTACTTGCGCCAGTCCACCTCGTCGAAGTCCGTGCCGGTCTCCTCCTTGAACTGCGTCTTGGCCCCCTCGGCCTTGTCCCGCAGGGTGCGCAGCCACTCCGTGAGCATGCGCGTGTACTCCGGGAGCTTGTCGGGCCCGAGGATCACGATCGCGAGCACCACGAGGATGACCAGCTCGGAGCCGTTGATACCAAACACGATCCGCACTCTACTAGAGCACGGTGCGCGCGGACGCGGGATGCGGGGACCGCGGCGGGCTCAGTCCCGAACGCGGGGCACGGACTCCACGATGCGCTCGATGCCGCGCTCGAGGCGCTCCTCCACGGCGTCCGGGCCGCCGAGCTCGCGCACCCGCGAGCGCTCCGAGACGAGCAGGTGGGTGAGGACGGCGTCGGCGCGCTCGTCCGGCAGGCGGGCCTCCACGCGGTAGGCGGCCTGGGCGGTGGTCAGCTCGGCGGTCCACGCCCCGTCCGCCTCGGCGGGCTGGATGCGGTAGACGTCCCCGCCGGTGAGGGTGCGCTCCTGGGCGTCCTCAGGCAGCGGGGCCGCGGACGCGCAGCCCTCCGGGGCGGCTCCGGCGATCCGCGGGCGGCACTCGCGCACCGTCACGGTGGGCTCCTGCAGGCCCCAGCCGACGACGACCTCGACGTCCCGCGGCGTCTGCGCCGCGTCCACGGTGAGAGGCTCGAGGCCCGCCCCGAGCAGGGAGGGCACGGTCCAGCCGTGGCCGCGCAGCTGGGCGACGGCGACGCGCCCGTCCGCCGACCCGCCGCTCACGAGGCCGACGGCGTCCGTGGGGCTCGGAGCCAGCCGGGCCACCCCGGCCCGGGGCGCCCCGGCCATCCAGACGGCGGCGAGCAGGCCGCCGACGAGCACCACAAACGCCAGCAGTCCCACGACGACGCGGCCGGAGATCCCGCGCGAGCGCAGCACCGGGGAGGCGACCACGCCGGCGGGGCGCTGGTGGACGGTGCGGGCGGCGTCGAGGACGCGGGCCCGGGCGCGGACAGCGGCGCGGCAGTCGGGGCAGCCGTCCAGGTGGCGGGCGATGCGCCGGCGGGAGGCGGAGGGCAGGGCGTCCTCGAGGTAGGCGTCGAGGTGGCGAAGCGTGTGTCCACGTCCCATGCGACTGCGTCCTCCGTCCTCGTCGGCCCGCCGCGAGGGCGGGCGGCCCGGCACCGCCCTCGCGCTCGCCGGGACGGTCGGTCTGCTCCGCGCTCCATCATCGGACCGGCTCCTGGGAGAATTCTGAGTCGGACGTGCGAACCTGCCCGTACACTGGCCCGCGTCGCCTGCGCCGCGGGCGCGTCCCCCACACCCTCGTCGTCCCGGAGTCAGCCATGAGCGCCCTGCAGCCCCAGCCCACCGTCAAGCACGCCTCGTGGGCGTGGACGGAGAGCCGCGGCGTCGAGGACGAGGTGGTGCTGCGGGCGCGCGAGCGCTCCGCCGAGCTGGACGTGCGCCCCGTGAGCGAGGGGACGGCGGCCCTGCTGACCGTCCTGGCCGCCACGCGCGCGCCCTCGGCCGTGGTGGAGGTCGGCACGGGCGCCGGCGTCTCGGGGCTGGCGATGATGCGCGGCCTGCCCGAGCGCACCGTGCTGACCACCGTGGACCCGGACGCCGAGGCCCAGCGGGCCGCCCGCGAGGCGTTCTCCGAGGCCCGCCTGCCCACCGGCCGGACCCGCATGATCACGGGCCGCTCCCGCCTGGTCCTCCCCCGCCTCACCAGCGGCGCCTACGAGATGGTCGTGGTGGACGGCGACCCCGCCTCCCGCCAGTTCGACGTGGAGCAGGCCGCGCGCATGCTCGCCCCCGGCGGCGTGCTCGTGCTCGTGGACGCCCTCGACGCCGACCGCGTGCCCCGCCCGGCCGTGCGCGGGGAGTCCACGGTCTCGGCCCGCGCCGTGGACCGACTGATCCGCGAGGACGAGGGCTGGGTCTCCGCCGTCGTGCCCTCCGGCACGGGCGTGCTGATCGCCGTGCGCCGCTGACCCCGTCGAATGCAGGAACCCCGCGCACCGTGACGGTGCGCGGGGTTCCGCATGCGGTCGGCGTTCAGCCCTGGATGACGCCCTCCAGGCACTCCTTGAGCTCGCGGGCCTCGTCCGCGTTGATCTCCAGCACGAGACGGCCGCCGCCGTCGATCGGCACGCGCATGATCAGGCTGCGCCCCTCCTTGGTCACTTCCATGGGACCGTCCCCGGTGCGGGGCTTCATGGCGGCCATTGCGACTTCCCTTCTGGATGATGTTCCCGTCTCGACGTCCGGCGACCGCGGGAGCGGGCGTGTCCGGACGCCTCCGGCACCCGCGCGCACAGTCGCACGCGAGGCCGGTCACATCACCATTATCGCGGACGGCGCGCCGCCGCGCCAAACGCGGGCCCGTCCGCGCGGCGGGCGACGCTCAGCGCGGCCCCGTCCGCTCGGCGTCCCGGGCGGCGTCCGCCTCGAGCTCGGCGAGGCGCGCGCGCAACGCGGCGACCTCGTCTTCGTGGTCGGCGAGGGCGTCGCGCAGGCGCAGCAGCACGGCGTCCACCTGGTCCCGCTGGTAGCCGGGCACGGCCACGGCGAGCCGCACGAAGGCCACGTCGTCGGCCCGCGGCCGCTCGGGCAGCGCCACGGGGTGGACCGGAGCCTGCCCCGCGGGCTCCCCGGCCCGCAGGGTGAGGCGGCCGGCGGCCGCGGCGGCCAGGGCGGCCACCACGACGACGAGCGCGGCGATCACCGCGATCCACAAGGGCGTGCTCACGGGGCACCCGGCCCGCACACACGCAGCACGCAGTCGACGGCCTCCTCGGCCGTCTCCACCACGTGGAAGATCTCGGGGTCCCCCGGCGAGATCATGCCCCGCTCCACGAGCGTGCCCCGGATCCAGTCCACCACCGGGCCCCAGAAGGTGGAGTCCACGAGGACCACGGGGAACCGGGTCACCGTGCCGGTCTGCACGAGGGTCAGGGCCTCGAACAGCTCGTCCAGCGTGCCGAAGCCGCCGGGCAGCACCACGAAGCCCTGCGCGTACTTCAGGAACATCACCTTGCGGGCGAAGAAGTAGCGGAAGTCCACCCCCACGTGCACCCACTCGTTCAGGCCGGCCTCGAAGGGCAGCTCGATGCCCAGGCCCACGGACTCGCCGCCGGCCTCGTGGGCGCCGCGGTTGGCCGCGGCCATCGACCCGGGCCCGCCGCCGGTGATCACGGTGAACCCGGCCTCGGCCAGGCGGGCCCCCACCGCGCGGGCCAGCGCGTACTCGGGGCTGGCCTCGGGCGTGCGGGCCGAGCCGAACACCGAGACGGCGGGGCCGATCCCGGCCAGGGTGCCGAAGCCCTCCACGAACTCGGCCTGGATGCGCAGCACGCGCCAGGCCTCGGAGGTGGTGGAGGCCAGGTCGGCGGCGGGCGGCAGGGCGTCCCCCGGGCGGCGGGCGTCGAGCAGGAGCTGGTCGAAGGTGGGCCGGCGGGCGGCCTCGCCGCGCAGCACCTGCCCGCCACGGCGGACGCGCTCGGGCGCGGGGACGGCGTCGGTCCTGGGGTGCTGGTCGGGGTCCATGGCGCCAGCCTAGCGAGCGGGCCCGCCGGGGCGTCCGGCGTCGTCCCCGCGGCGCGGCGTCGAGCCCGTCGACGCGCGGGGGCGGAAGTGAGGTGCGCTATATTCCAGTGCCATGACGCAGATCACGCCTGAGGAGCCCCACGGCGCCCACGCCCGCGACGAGGCGGCCCCGCGCCGTCCGCGTGCGGCCCCGGGCGACGACCTGATCGTCCTCGAGAACGTCAACAAGCACTTCGGGGACTTCCACGCGCTGAAGGACATCGACCTGCGCATCCCCCGCGGCCAGGTGGCGATCGTGGTCGGCCCCTCGGGCTCCGGCAAGTCCACGCTCTGCCGCACCATCAACCGCCTCGAGACCATCGACGACGACGGCGGCCGCATCCTCCTCGACGGGCAGCCCCTGCCGGCCGAGGGCAAGCAGCTGGCCCAGCTGCGCGCCGAGGTGGGCATGGTGTTCCAGTCCTTCAACCTCTTCGCGCACAAGTCGATCCTCGAGAACGTCACCCTGGGACCGATCAAGGTCAAGGGCAAGCGCAAGGCGGACGCCGAGCGCCACGCCATGGAGCTGCTCGAGCGCGTGGGCGTGGCCCAGCAGGCCAAGAAGATGCCCGCCCAGCTCTCCGGCGGCCAGCAGCAGCGCGTGGCCATCGCGCGCGCCCTGGCCATGGAGCCCAAGGCGCTGCTGTTCGACGAGCCGACCTCCGCCCTCGACCCCGAGATGGTCCAGGAGGTGCTGGACGTCATGGTCCAGCTCGCCGAGGGCGGCATGACCATGGTGGTCGTCACCCACGAGATGGGCTTCGCCCGCAAGGCCGGGGACCGCGTGGTCTTCATGGCCGACGGCGCCATCCTCGAGGACACCGACCCCGAGTCGTTCTTCACCGCCCCCCAGCACGAGCGCGCCCGGGACTTCCTGGGCAAGATCCTCGCGCACTGACCCGTCCCCGTCCCCCGCACCGACCCCGAGGAGAGCACCATGTTCCGCAAGAAGCTCCTGACCCTGTCCGCCGTCACCGCGGCGGCCGCCCTGTCCCTGACCGCCTGCTCCCCCTCCGCCCAGCAGGGCGGCGGCGAGGGCTCCGGCTCCGCCTCCGCCGGCGGCTCCCAGTCCGCCGGCTCCGGCGAGGGCCTGCGCATCGGCATCAAGTTCGACCAGCCCGGCCTCGGCTTCCGCGAGGGCTCCGGGGCGCCCACCGGCTTCGACACCGACGTGGCCCGCTACGTGGCGGACAAGCTGGGCGTGGCCGAGGGCGACATCGAGTGGGTGCAGACCCCGTCCGCCAACCGCGAGAACGCCCTGGAGAACGGAGAGGTCGACATGATCTTCGCGACCTACTCCATCACCGACGCCCGCAAGGAGCGCGTGGACTTCGCCGGCCCGTACTTCGTGGCCGGCCAGGACCTGCTCGTCCGCGCGGACGACACCGAGATCACCGGCCCGGACGCCCTGGACGGCAAGAACCTCTGCTCGGTCACCGGCTCCACCTCCGCCCAGAAGATCAAGGACCAGTTCGCCTCCGGCGTGAACCTGGTGGAGCAGGGCGGCTACGCCGAGTGCGTCACCTACCTCGAGTCCGGCCAGGTGGACGCCGTGACCACGGACGACATCATCCTCGCCGGCCTCGCGGCCACCGACGCCAACAAGGGCAAGTTCAAGGTCGTCGGCAACACCTTCACCACCGAGCGCTATGGCGTCGGCATCGCCAAGGGCGACGACCGCTGCGAGGACATCAACGAGGCCATCAAGGAGATGAAGGACTCCGGCGCCTGGAAGGAGTCCCTCGACGCCAACACCGAGGGCACCGGCTACGAGTACGACGAGGCCCTGAACTCCGGCGCGGACGCCGAGTTCGAGTCCTGCTCCTGATCCCACCCGTCGCGGGGCGGGCCCGGGGCGTGACCTGAGCGGTCCGCCCCGGCCCGCCCCGCGTCGATCCGGCCCCGTCAGCCCCGTCCCGACCCTCGGAGAAGTCATGGAATCGATCTCCTCGCTCCTCGCGGACTACGGCGCGGACATCCCGCTCGCGTTCTGGACGAACATCAGGCTCGCGTTCCTCGCGACCCTGGGCTCGTTCGTCCTCGGCGTCGTGCTCGCCCTGTTCCGCATCTCCCCCGTGCCCTCGCTGCGCGCGATCGGCACCGCCTACGTCAACGTCGTCCGCAACACCCCGCTGACGATCATCATGCTCCTCGGCGTGCTCGCCGTCTGGGGCCAGCTGAAGATCACCTTCTCATCGGACTTCACGCTGAACTTCTTCATCTACGCCGTGATCGCCCTCTCGCTGTACCACGCGGCGTTCATGTGCGAGGCCATCCGCTCCGGCGTCAACACGGTGCCCCTGGGGCAGGCCGAAGCGGCGCGCGCCATCGGGCTCGGGTTCCTGCCCGCGGCGCGGCACGTCATCCTGCCGCAGGCCCTGCGCGGCGCCATCACCCCGCTCGGCAACACGGTCATCGCGCTGACCAAGAACACCACCGTGGCCGCCGCGGCCTCCGTGGCCGAGGCCTCGGGCCTGATGAAGCGCATGATCGAGTTCAGCCCGGACGTGATGGTGGCGATCTTCCTGACCTTCGCGATCGGCTTCTGCCTGATCGTGATCCCGATCGGCCTGCTCACCACGTGGGCCTCCGACAAGTGGGCGGTGGCACGATGAGCTCCCAGGCCTCCGTCCTCTTCGACGCCCCGGGCCCCCTGGCCCGCCGGCGCATCCTGATCGCCAACCTCGTCGCGCTCGCCGCGGTGCTGGCCCTGGCCGTCGTCGTGCTGATGCGCATGGCGGACGCCGACCAGCTCGAGGCACGCCGCTGGACCGCCGCCCTCGACGCCAACGCGTGGACGAACTACTACCTGCCCGGACTGCAGTTCACCGTCCAGGCCGCGGCCATCGCGGTGCTGACCTCCGTGGTGTTCGGCCTCGTGTTCGGCTTCCTGCGCCTGGCGCCGTTCGCCCCCGTCCGAGGCGCCGCGGGCCTCGTGGTGGAGTTCTTCCGTGCCGTGCCCGTGCTCATCATGATGGTGTTCTTCTACCAGGTGTTCGCCCAGGTGGCGCGCACCGGGGTGATCGCCCCCGCAGACAGCCCGTACTACGCGGTGATCGTCGCCCTGACGCTGTACAACGGCTCCGTGATCGCCGAGCTCGTGCGCTCCGGCGTGCGCTCCCTGCCCAAGGGCCAGCGCGAGGCCGCCGCGGCGGTGGGCATGACCAGCACGCAGTCGCTGCGCCTCGTGGAGGTCCCGCAGGCGCTCATCGCGATGCTGCCCTCGCTCCTGAGCCAGTTCGTGGTGATCCTCAAGGACTCCGCGCTGGGCTACCTGATCGGCTTCTTCGAGCTGCTGCAGTACGCCCGCCAGCTCGGCTCGGGCCAGGGCAACATCCTGCAGTCCCTCGTGGTGGCGGCGCTGATCTTCATCGTCATCAACTTCCTCCTCACGTGGGCGGCCACCCGCCTGTCCCGGCGGCTGTCCTCGCGCACCGCCGGCGACGCCGGCGCCCCGACCACGCCCGTGGCCGGCGCGCCGACGGACAAGCCGGCCTGACCGGCCCCGCACGACGACGGCGACCCCGGCTCCGGCGCACGTCGCGCGCTCGCGGCCCTCGTCTCCGTGTGGATGCTCGGCGACGCCGCGGACGCGGCGGACGTGGCCGCGGCCCTGCCCGCCCTGGGGCTCGACGGGGCGCGCGAGGCGGGCCTCGTGGTCGAGGAGGGCGGGGGCACGGTGCGGGGCACCGTGGACCTGTCCCCGTACGAGGCGGACGAGCCGGGTCGGATGTGGGTGGCCTCGGACCAGACCGCCCTGCAGCGGCGCGGCCCCCTGCCCGAGGACCACGTGCTCGGCATCGGCCGTGCCTCGCTCACCCTCGCCGGGGCCACGCAGCGTCGGCCCGTGGCGCGCGCCCTGGACGTGGGCGTGGGCTGCGGGATCCAGACGCTGCACCTGCTCGCGCACGCCGAGCATGTCACGGCCACGGACCTCTCCGAGCGCGCCCTCGAGTTCACCCGCTTCAACCTGCTGCTCAACGCGGACGTGCTGGGACTGGACCGGCAGCGGCTCGAGGACCGCGTGCGCCTGGTGACCGGGGACATGCTGGAGCCGGTGGCGGGGGAGCGGTTCGACCTGGTGGTCTCCAACCCCCCGTTCGTCATCACCCCGCGCACGGACCCGGACGCGCCCGTGCTCACGTACCGCGACGGCGGCCGGGAGGGGGACCGGATCGTCGCCGAGCTGGTCGCCGCGCTGCCGGAGCACCTGACCGAGGGCGGCACCGCGCAGCTCCTGGCGAACTGGGAGATCCCCGCGGGAGCGGCGGCGATCCCCGCAGCAGCGGCCGCGTCCGCTGACGGCGATCTCACTGACACCGCTGGCCCCGCGCCCTGGGACGCGCGGCCGCGTTCGTGGATCGCGCCGGGCATGCAGGGGTGGATCATCCAGCGTGACGCCCAGGATCCCGCCGGCTACGCGGAGACCTGGCTGCAGGACTCCTCGCTCGAGCTGGACCCGCACCGCTACGAGGCCGCCTACCGCGGCTACCTCGAGGACTTCGCGGCGCGGGGCGTGGCCGGCGTCGGCTTCGGTCACGTGTGGCTGCGCCGGCCCGCCGCGGACGGCTCGCAGGGGCGGGCGTGGACGGTGGCGGAGGAGCTGACCCCGCCCCGTCTCTTATACACATCCG
>NZ_JANQCJ010000067.1:0-12496 GCF_024723355.1 Micrococcus sp. HG099
CGCCCGGCCCTCCGACCCCGCCGACCGCTCCCCCGCCTCCGGCCGCACCCGGTCCCCCGGCCCCGCCCGTCCGGCGCCGTCCGCCGCCTCCCGCCACCCGTCCATCGGGCTCCCCCTCCGCTCGTCCGGCCCGGCGACCGGGCGGCCGCCTCGAGGCCAGCCTGCCCCACGCCCGACGCCCCCCTCCGGGGTTGTCCACAGGCGCCGGTGCGGGGGCTACAGTGGACGCCATGCCCGAGACCCTCCTGCCGCCCCTGCGCGTGCTCGGCCTGGCGCCGGACCTGGTGGAGTACCACGACGCCTGGGACGCCCAGCGCGCCCTGCACGCGGACGTCGTCGCCGGCCGCTCCGACGGCGAGTTCCTCCTCCTGGAGCACGAGGCCGTCTACACGGCCGGTCGCCGCACCGAGGACGCCGAGCGCCCCACGGACGGCGCCCCCGTCGTGGACGTGGACCGCGGCGGCAAGATCACGTGGCACGGGCCGGGCCAGCTGGTCGGCTACCCCGTGGTCCGGCTGCGCGACCGCGCCCACGTCAAGGACTACGTGTGGTTCCTCGAGGAGCTGCTGATCCGCACCGCGGCCGAGTTCGGCGTCACGGCCGTCCGCGTGGACGGGCGGGCGGGGATCTGGGTCCTCGCGGACCGGGACGACTACGGCGCGGCCCGCCCGGACCGCAAGGTCGGCGCCATCGGCCTGTCCATCCACGACGGCGTCTCGATGCACGGCTTCGCCCTGAACTGCTCCAACTCCCTGGCCCCCTACGAGGGGATCATCGCGTGCGGCATCACGGACGCCGCCACCACCACCCTGTCGGTCGAGACGGGCCGGACCATCACCCCGGCCGACGTCGTCCCGGTGCTCACCCGTCATCTGGACGAGCTCGGGCCCGCGTACATCGCCGTCACCCCCACGGAAGGAATCCCCGCATGAGCCTCGCCCCCGAAGGACGCCGCCTGCTGCGCGTGGAGGCGCGCAACGCCGAGGTGCCCGTCGAGCGCAAGCCCGAGTGGATCAAGGCCAAGGTCCACATGGGCCCCGAGTACATCGGCCTGAAGAACAAGGTCAAGTCCTCCGGCCTGCACACCGTGTGCGAGGAGGCCGGCTGCCCCAACATCTTCGAGTGCTGGGAGGACCGCGAGGCCACGTTCCTCATCGGCGGCGACATCTGCACCCGCCGGTGTGACTTCTGCGACATCACTTCCGGCAAGCCGCGTCCCCTGGACATGGAGGAGCCGCAGAAGGTCGCCGAGAACATCCGCGAGATGGACCTGCGCTACGCCACCGTCACGGGCGTCGCCCGCGACGACCAGAAGGACGGCGCGGCGTGGCTCTACGCGGAGACCATCCGCCGCATTCACGCGCTCAACCCGGGGACCGGCGTCGAGATCCTGCCGCCGGACTTCGGTGCGGTGCCGGAGCTCGTCCAGCAGGTGTTCGACGCGCGGCCCGAGGTGTTCGCGCACAACCTGGAGACGGTGCCCCGCATCTTCAAGCGCATCCGCCCGGCCTTCACGTACGAGAAGTCCCTCAAGGTGCTCACGATGGCCAAGGCCGACGGGCTCGTCACCAAGTCCAACCTCATCCTGGGCATGGGCGAGGAGGACCACGAGATCGACCAGGCCCTGGTGGACCTGCACGAGGCCGGCTGCGACATCATCACCATCACGCAGTACGTCCGGCCCTCGAAGCTGCACCACCCCATCGACCGCTGGGTGAAGCCGCAGGAGTTCGTCCAGTGGTCCCAGCGCGCCGAGGAGATCGGCTTCCAGGGCGTCATGGCGGGCCCGCTGGTGCGCTCCTCCTACCGCGCGGGCAAGCTCTACGCCCAGGCCATGCAGCGCCAGGGCCGCACCCTGCCGGAGAATCTGGCGCACCTGGCCGGGGAGAAGACCGCCCGCCAGGAGGCCTCCGCCGTCGTCTCCCAGATGTCCTGAGCCGCCCGACTAGACTGGACCCCGTCATGACGAAGAACAGCCAGCCCCCCGCGTCCTCCTCCGGCTCCACCTCGGCCGACCTCAAGCAGGTCAAGGCCATGCAGCGCGACCGCCGCCGTCGCGTCAAGGAGGAGACCCGCGCCCAGCGTCGGGACAAGCGCGCCAACCGGGGCCCCGGCATCATCTCCCAGCTCAAGCAGGCGTACGCCATGACCAAGGCGAACGACCCGAAGGTCGGCCTGTGGATGCTGCTGGCGTTCGCGGGCGTGCTCGTCCTCGGCCTCGTCATCGGCCTGCTGCTCAACAACTGGATCACCTGGCTGCTGATCGCCATCCCGTTCGGCGTGCTGGCCGCCGTCGTGATCCTCAACCGCAAGGCCCGCCGCGCCGGCTTCGCCCAGCTCGAGGGCCGCCCGGGCGCCGCCGGCGCCGCGCTGTCCACACTGGGCCGCGGCTGGATCGTGCCCGAGCAGCCCGTGGCCGTGAACCCCAAGACCCAGGACGTGGTCTACCGCGCCGTGGGCCGCCCCGGCGTCGTGCTCGTCACCGAGGGCCCCTCGAACCGCATCGCCGCGCTCGTGGGCAAGGAAGAGAAGGCCATGCGCCGCTTCCTGCCGGGCGTGCCCGTGACCGTGGTGGAGGCCGGCAACGGCCAGGGCCAGGTCCCGCTGCACGAGCTGCCGCGCACCCTGAAGTCCATGAAGAAGGCGCTCACCGCCCAGGAGGTGCAGGCCGTGGACAAGCGCGTGAACGCGCTCAACGTCAACCGCCTGCCCATCCCCAAGGGCGTGGACCCCATGAAGGCCCGACCGAGCCGGCGCGCCATGCGCGGCCGCTGAGCGCCGCCGCACACGCGCGAAGGGGGCCGCCCCGCCGAATCCTCGGCGGGGCGGCCCCCTTCGTCGCGTCAGGCCCCGCGCCGAATGGCGCGGGCCGGTGTGCTCACATGCGGATCTCGACGGTGCCGGCGACCTTGTCGTGCATGCCGCGGCCGTCCGGGCCGACGACGACGGCCGGCAGCACGAGGCACAGTAGCGCCGTGCGCACCACCACGCGGTGCACGGGGGCGGTCCGGCCGCCGAGGCGCACCACCTGGGTGCGGCACACGGCCTTGCCCACGGTGGTGGCCAGCAGGGTGATGCCCAGGATGTGCATCGTCGCGAAGACCATCAGGGTGGCGATCGCGTCGGAGTCGAAGAACAGCCAGGACACGCCCAGGGCCAGGAACCAGTCGATCACGAGGGCGACGGCGCGACGGGCCGCGGTGGCCATCGAGGTCGGGCCGTGCTCCGGCAGGCCCAGCAGGTCCCCCGGCCAGCGGCCGCCGGCCAGGCCGCCGCCCGGACCGTCCACCCAGCCGGCGAGGTCGCGCCGGGTGATCAGCGGCTCGTCGCGGCGGGTCGGTTCGGGCTCTTGCGCGGGGTCGGGTGCTCTGCGTGCCACCGGCCCAGCCTACCGGCGCGGAACCGCGAGGCTCGCCGTGGGGCGTCACCGACGCCCACGGGGGCCGCCGGGCAAGTAGGGTGGTGACACCCGCCACGCCAGCGCCGCCGTGCCGGACATGCCACCATCGTCACGACCACAGGAGCGCACCATGTTCACCTCCCCCGCGGACGTCCTCGCGTACATCAAGGAAGAGGGGATCGAGTTCGTCGACATCCGCTTCACCGACCTCCCCGGCATGCAGCACCACTTCAACGTGCCCGCGTCCACGGTCGACGAGGACTTCTTCACCACGGGCCAGCTGTTCGACGGCTCCTCCATCCGGGGCTTCGCCGGCATCGCCGAGTCCGACATGCAGCTCATCCCGGACGTCGCGACGGCCTTCGTGGACCCCTTCCGGGTCCGCAAGACCCTCACGATGAACTTCTCCATCGTGAACCCCCGCACCGGCGAGCCCTACCTGCGCGACCCGCGCGGCGTGGCCCAGCGCGCGGAGGCCTACCTGAGCTCCTCCGGCATCGCGGACACGGCGTTCTTCGCCCCCGAGGCCGAGTTCTTCATCTTCGAGGACGTCCGCTACGAGTCCTCCCCCCGCGGCTCGTTCTACGCCGTGGACTCGGACGAGGCCTGGTGGAACGCCTCCCGCGAGGACGAGGGCGGCAACCTGAGCCACAAGACCAGCCTCAAGGGCGGCTACTTCCCCGTCTCCCCCACGGACAAGCAGGCCGACCTGCGCGACGAGATCTGCGCGGTCCTGGCCGAGGTCGGCCTCGAGGTCGAGCGCTCCCACCACGAGGTGGCCGCCGCGGGCCAGGCGGAGATCAACTACCGCTTCAACACGCTGACCCACTCGGCGGACGACCTGCAGAAGTTCAAGTACGTCGTCAAGAACGTCGCCGAGCAGTTCGGCAAGACGGCCACCTTCATGCCGAAGCCCGTCTTCGGCGACAACGGCTCCGGCATGCACTGCCACCAGTCCCTGTGGAACGGCGGCGAGCCGCTGTTCTTCGACGAGAAGGGCTACGCGAACCTCTCGGACACCGCCCGCTGGTACATCGGCGGCCTGCTGAAGCACGCCTCCGCGGTCCTGGCCTTCACCAACCCCACGGTGAACTCCTACCGCCGCCTGGTGCCGGGCTTCGAGGCCCCCGTGAACATGGTCTACTCGCAGGGCAACCGCTCGGCGGGCATCCGCATCCCGATCACCGGCTCCAACCCGAAGGCCAAGCGCATCGAGTTCCGCGCCCCGGACGCCTCGGGCAACCCGTACCTCGCGTTCGCCGCGCAGCTGATGGCCGGCCTGGACGGCATCCGCAACCGCATCGAGCCGGCCGAGCCGATCGACAAGGACCTCTACGAGCTGCCGGCCGAGGAGGCCGCCGACATCCAGAAGGCACCCGCCACCCTGGACGAGGCCCTGAACGCCCTCGAGGAGGACCACGAGTTCCTCCTGGCCGGCGACGTGTTCACCGAGGAGCTGATCGAGACCTGGATCGCGTACAAGCGCGAGATGGAGATCGCCCCGCTGGCCGCGCGCCCGAACCCCTACGAGTTCGAGCTGTACTACTCGGTCTGATCCGCCGGACCGGGCGCCGCGGACCCCCGGTCCTCACGGCGCCCGACCGTCCACGGCCGGCGTCCTCCCCTGCGGGAGGGTGCCGGCCGTCGGCGTGCCGGGGCATGCCGGGGCCGTTCGGAATCCCCCGCCGGGCCGCGCGCCCGGAATATCGGGGCCCGGACCCGCGCTGGACCCGGGGAGAGACGCCCGCGCCCCACGAGGAGGACCATGACCGAGCACCGCGCCCCCACCGACCTGCCGCTGTCCCTGCTGGACCTGGCCACCGTCCGCGACGGCGCGAGCGTGGCCGAGGCCGTCGCCGAGTCCGTCGAGCAGGCGCAGGCGGCGGAGCGGGCCGGCTTCCGCCGGGTCTGGTACGCCGAGCACCACAACATGCCGGCCATCGCCTCCTCGGCCACGTCCGTGCTGATCGCGCACGTGGCGGCGCACACCGAGTCGATCCGGCTCGGCTCCGGCGGGGTCATGCTGCCCAACCACTCGCCGCTGGTCATCGCCGAGCAGTTCGGCACCCTCGCCGAGCTGCACCCCGGCCGCATCGACCTGGGCCTGGGCCGCGCCCCCGGCACGGACCAGCGCACCCTGCAGGCGCTGCGCCGAGACCCCTCGGCCGCCGAGCGCTTCCCGCAGGACGTCCTGGAGCTGCAGGGCTACCTGACGGGCCGCACGCGCATCCCCGGCATCGAGGCGTACCCGGGCAAGGGCACCGGCGTGCCGCTCTACATCCTCGGCTCCTCCGCGTACGGCGCCCAGCTGGCCGCCGAGCTGGGCCTGGGCTACGCGTTCGCCAGCCACTTCGCCCCGCAGATGCTCGAGCACGCGGCCCGCTTGTACCGCGAGCACTTCGAGCCCTCCGAGGCGCTGGCCGAGCCGCACTTCATCGCGGCGGCCAACGTGATCGCCGCGGACACGCGGGAGGAGGCCGACCGGGAGTGGGAGGCCGCCCGCCGCGCCCGGATCCGCATGATGCTCGGCCGGGGCCGCACACTGAGCGACGACGAGGTGGAGATGCTGCTGCACTCCCCCGCCGGCCAGCAGGTGCTCACCATGCTCGAGTGCACCGCCGTGGGCACCGGCGAGGAGACCGCGACCTGGCTGCGGGACTTCGCCGCGAAGGTCCAGGCCGACGAGCTGATCATCACGACGGCGGCCCAGGACGCCGGCGTGCGTCGGCGCACCCTGGAACTGCTCGGCGAGCACGTCGTCCGGGCCTGAGCCCGGCCGGGGCCTCCCGGCGGCCCCGCGGCCGTCCGCGGTGCCCCGCCGCGCGCGGGCCGTCGTAGGGGCTCAGAGCCCGTAGAAGCGGGCCTCAAACACCTGCCGTGCCAGCCGCGTGACGCGCAGGTAGCGCTCCTCCAGCTCGCCTCCGGCGGTCCCGACGCCGCTGAGCCGGGCGATGGCCTCGAGGTCGCGCATGTTGGTGGGCAGCACGTCCCCGACCTTCCCGGTCCACAGCAGCACGGCCGCGCGGATCCGGCTCGCCAGCAGCCACGCCTCCTCCAGCACGGCGACCTCGGCCTCGGGCAGCAGCCCGTGCCGGGCGATCGCCCGCAGGGCCGGCAGCGTGCCGGTGACCCGCAGGTCCTCGACCTCGCCCGCGTGGCGCAGCTGCAGGGACTGCACCAGCCACTCCACGTCCGAGAGCCCGCCGCGGCCGAGCTTGACGTGCCGGGAGGGGTCCGCGCCGCGGGGCAGGCGCTCGGCCTCCACGCGGGCCTTGATGCGCCGGATCTCCCGCGCGTCCGCGGTGGTCAGGTCCCCGGCGTAGCGGACCCCGTCGGCCCACCGCCGGAAGTCGGTGGCGAGGTCGTCGTCGCCGGCCAGGGGCCGGGCGCGCAGCAGCGCCTGGCGCTCCCACACCTCCGCCCAGCGCCCGTAGTACTCCCGATAGGAGTCCAGGGTGCGCACGAGCGGCCCCTGGCGCCCCTCGGGGCGCAGGTCGGCGTCCACCTCGAGCGGCCGCTCGCCGGGCAGCGGCGGGGTCGCGGGGCGGTGCAGCAGGGACATCAGCGTCCGCACGACCTCCTCGGCCTGCTCGCGCGCCCGCCCCTCGTCGACGCCGGGGCGTGGCCGGTGCACGAACAGGGCGTCGAGGTCCGAGCCGTAGGTGATCTCCCGGCCGCCCTGGCGGCCCATGGCCACCACGAGCACGTCGGTGAGCGGGTCGGCGTCCCCGACGACGGCGCGCGAGGCCACGCGCAGGGCGCCGACGACGGTGATCTGGTCAATGTCCGACAGGGCCCCGGTGACGGCCTCGAGGTCCAGCAGCCCCGAGATGTCCGCCAGGGCCACGCGCAGGGTCTCGCTGCGGCGCACCTGCCGCACGTGGCGGACGGCGGCCGGGGCCTCCTGCGCCTCAATGCGCCGGTCCAGGCGGGCGTCGGCCTGGCGCCACAGCTGGACGGTGCCGCGCGGTTCGAGCTCGCGGTCGTCGCCCACCCATGCCACGGCCTCGCGCGAGTGCTCCAGCAGGTCCCCGACGAACCGCGAGGCGGCGAGCACGAGGCAGAGCCGCCGGGCGGCGTCGGAGGAGTCGCGCAGCATCCGCAGGTACCAGGCCGTGCCGCCCAGGGACTCGGACAGCCGGCGGAAGGCGAGCAGGCCGCCGTCGGGGTCCGCGCCCTCCGCGAACCAGCCGAGCATGGCCGGCAGCAGCTGGCGCTGGACCGCAGCCCGGCGGGAGACGCCCTGGGTGAGCGCCTCGATGTGCCGCAGGGCCCCCTTCGGGTCGCGGTAGCCCAGGGCCGCGAGGCGCTCGCGCACCGCCTCGGCGGACAGGCGCACGTCGTCGTCGGACAGGGCGGCCGTGGTGGACAGCAGCGGCCGGTAGAACACCGTCTCGTGCAGGCCGCGCACCGCCCGACGGACGCGCGTGAACGCGGCCTGCAGGTCCTCGCCGGTGGCCGGCCCGGTCTCCTGGGCGCCGCGCAGCGAGCGGGCGACGACGCGGAGGGCCTCGTCCTTGACCGGCATCAGGTGGGTGCGTCGCAGGTGCACGAGCTGGATGCGGTGCTCGAGCGTGCGCAGCCACCGGTAGTGCTCGTCGAAGGCGGCCGCGTCCCGGGTGCTGATGTAGGAGGCCTCGTGCAGCGCCCGCACGGCGTCCAGGGTGCCGCGGACGCGGATCGACTCGTCCGCGCGCCCGTGCACGAGCTGGAGCAGCTGCGCGGTGAACTCCACGTCCCGCAGCCCGCCGGAGCCGAGCTTGATCTCCCGCTCCCGTTCGGCCGGGGCGATGGTCTCCAGCACCCGCGAGCGCATGGCCCGCACCGAGTCCACGAAGCCCTCGCGCGCCGAGGACTCCCAGACCCGGGGCCAGATCCGCTCGAGGTAGCGGGCGCCCAGGTCGGCGGAGCCGGCGATGGGCCGGGCCTTGAGCAGCGCCTGGAACTCCCAGCCGTGGGCCCAGCGGCGGTAGTACTCGGCGTGGGAGTCCAGGGTGCGGCTGAGGGCGCCGTCCTTGCCCTCGGGGCGCAGGTTGGCGTCCACCTCCCAGAGGCCGGGCTCGGGGGCGGCGGCCTGGATGACGCGGCCGATGCCAGCGGCGAGCTCGGCGGCGAGCACCGCGGCACGGGTGCCGTCGACGGCGTCGGACGCCTCCCCGTCGGCCCCGTCCGCACCGGCCTCCCCGGCGGCCTCCGGGTCGGGGTCGAGGAGCTCGTGGACGAAGACCACGTCGACGTCGGAGATGTAGTTCAGCTCCCGGGCGCCGCACTTGCCCATGCCGATCACGGCCAGATCCACGCGGTCCACCGCGGGGCCCTCGCGCTCGGCGAGCGTGGCCCGTGAGACCGCGAGCGCGGCGTCCACGGCGGCGCCGGCCAGGTCGGCGAGCCAGCGGCCGACGGAGGGCATGACGGCGGCGGGGTCCGCGGAGTCGAGGTCGCGCAGGGCGATCGCGGCGAGCTGGCGTCGGTAGGCGCGGCGCAGGGCGACGGCGGCGTCCGTGCCGGTCAGCCCGGCGCGGGGCCGGTCGGCGTCGGGGTCGGCCTCCACCGCCTCCAGGAGCAGGCGGCGCAGGGCCGCGGGCTCGTCGGCCCACTCCTCACCGTCCGCGGGGTCCGGCTGGGCGAGCGCCGGGGCGGTCGCGGCGGCGGACTCGGGCTCGAGGACGAGGTCGAGGTGCTCGGGACGGCGGATGAGGAACTCGCCGAGCGCCTCGGAGGCGCCGAGCAGGCGCAGCAGGCGCGCGGTGGTCTCCGCGTCCCGCAGGGCGCGGTGGACGCGGGGCTCGCGCTCGGCGAGGCGCACCCAGAGCAGCAGGGCGCGGTCCGGGTCGGCGGCGTGGCCGAGCCGCTCCACGAGGGGGGCGACGTCGGCCCCCTCGAACTCCGGGGAGGCGAGCAGCGACTGGACGCGGCGAGCCAGCCGCCCACGAGCGGGCCGAGGACGCCGCCCACGCGGCCGAACGCGGCCACCCAGGAGACGCCGGCGGCGCGGGCGTTGGTGGTGTAGTAGTTCGAGCTGAAGCCGTAGATCAGCACCTGGGTGCCCAGGGTGCCCACGCCGGCGATCGCGATGTACGTGAACAGCACCGGCGCCGGGAACTCGAAGGTCATCAGGGCCAGCGTAATCGCGGCGAGCACGAACGTGGTGGCCACGATCCGCTGCGCGCCGACCCGGTCCGCCATCGCGGAGGCGATCAGCCCGCCGAGCACGGCGCCGCTGTTGAGGATCAGCAGGAACGTCAGGGCGTGGCCCGTGCCGAAGCCGTAGCCCTCCATGATGCGCGGCAGCCACGTGTTGAGGCCGTAGGTGAGCAGCAGGCCGGAGAAGGACATGAAGCCCAGCAGGATGGTGGCCACGCGGAAGCGGCGGGAGAAGGCGGCGGCGAAGCCCCGGCGCTCGGGGGCGGCGCCGATCTGCTGGACGGCGACCTCCTCGAGCAGCGGCACGCCGGTGCGGGCGCTGACGGCCTGGGCCTGCGCGAGGCGGCCGCGCGAGTGGAGCCAGCGCGGGGACTCGGGCAGCAGGAACCACGCCAGCGGCAGCAGGAAGAGGATCGGGGTGGCGCCGATCAGGAAGAGGCCGCGCCAGCCGAGGGGCTCGAGCAGGCCGATGCCCAGCAGGGCGGCGAGCACGCCGCCGGCGGGGATGCCGGAGTAGACGATCGCGTTGTAGAAGTTGCGGCGCCCGGCGGGGGCGAACTCGGCCATGGTGGCCCCGGCGGTGGCGAGGATGACGCCCAGGCCCAGGCCGGTGAGGAAGCGCAGCAGGCCGAAGGCCGTGATGCTCGTGGACAGGGCCGTCGCGGCCATGCCGAGGGAGAACCAGGCGATGCCGCCCAGCAACAGGTTGCGGCGGCCGAAGCGGTCGCCGACGAGACCGCAGACCAGGGAGCCCACAAGGACGCCCACGAGGGCGTAGGAGCCCAGGGCGCCGGCGGTGGCGGCGTCGAGCTGGCCGATCTGGCCCGGGTCCTTCATGAGGGTGGACAGGACGGTGCCGTAGACCGTGAGGTCGTAGCCGTCGAAGAGCAGCGCCATGAAGATGACGGCGGCCACCGCGTTGGCGGTGCGCCGCTCCTTGGCGGGGTCCGCCGAGACGGACTGGTGGGGCTGGGACATGGTTCCCGGTTCCTCTCGTGTGCGGGGCCGACTGCGGGGCGACGGTGCTGTGCCCTCGGGCCTGGCGTCCACGCTCCCAGGGATGTGACGCGTGCCATACAGGGGGATCCCTGGTCCTCCGCCGGGCGGTGCCCTGGCCTCCCCCTGGCTCATCCGGCGCGCGTCTGGATCGTGCGCGAATCGGTCTGGATCCCGGGCCCGTCCGTGTGGTCCGCGTCTCACCGCCGTGGCAGGGTGGCGGGCATGATCAATCCCGCACGCCTGCGCTCCGACCTGTCCCGTCTCGGCCGCGAGGACGCCATGCTCGAGGCCACCGCCGCCTCCCTCTCAGAGGAGGAGCTGGCCGCCCCCTCGCTGTGCGAGGGGTGGACCCGCGCCCACGTCCTGGCGCACCTGGCCGCGAACGCGGAGGCCCTCGCCCGGCTGGCCGACGGCGCCGTGTCCGGCGACGTGCAGCCGCTGTACCCCTCGCGGCAGGCGCGCGACGCGCAGATCGAGGAGCTGGCCGGCGCCGGGCGCGCGGCGCTGCTCGAGCGGCTGCGGTCGGCCTTGGCGCTGTTCGCCGAGCGGGCCGGCCGGCTGGGCGGCGGGCTCGCCGTCGAGGAGCTCGAGGTGGCGGGCATGGAGGTGCCGGCCACCTCGCTCGTGGCCCTGCGGATCGCGGAGGTGGTGGTGCACCACGGCGACCTGGACGCCGCGTGGACCGTGGAGGAGGCCGACCCGGACTCCCTGCTCAACGCCGTGGAGGCGGCGGTGCGCGCCCTGCGGGTGCGGCAGGCGCCGGGCATGACCCTCGTGACCGAGGAGGGGGACGAGTGGACGATCGGCGACGGCGCCCTGCGCGTCGAGGCCGAGCGCGAGGGCCTGCTGGCCTGGCTCGCCCGCGGGGACGGCTCCGAGGTGGAGGCCGACGGGCCGCTGCCGACGCTGCCCGCGTGGTGAGCCGCGCCGCGTGGTGAGCCGTCCCGGGCGGGGGGACGACGCCGGACCCGCGGGTCCGGCGCGCCCCCGCCGCACCCCGCGCCGCTTAACGTGTCCGCCCGGGGCACTAGCGTCACACCCGTCGCATTCGAACACATGTTCGAGTATGATCGGGGGTGCGGCCCCACCTTCCCACTTCTTCCCCGCGCCCGGTCCGCCGGGCGGGCCGCACTCCCGTCGCCCGACGGCGTCCGCCGTCGGCTCGGTCAGCAGTGCAGAGGGAGAGAAGCAGCATGGGAGTCCTCACACAGTCGGTGGCGGTGGAGCGCGCGGCGGACGGCACCCCGCAGGGACTGCGGTGGAACGGGCGGGACTACGTCCTCGCCGAGCCGCCCGTGCGCTGGTTCGAGCGCCGCCGCTGGTGGGCCGAGGAGGTCCGTGCGGAGAAGGGCCGCGGGGCCGGCCTCGTGGACCACGAGATCTGGCGGCTGCAGGTGCGCCTGGCCCGCGCCGGGTCGGCGCCGGTGCAGACCGTCGACGTCGCCCACCACCTGGACTCCGGGCGCTGGCGGCTCGTCCGCGTCCACGAGCAGGCCCGGGACCTGAGGCGGTCCGCGTGAGCCCGGCCCCCGAGGCCGCGGCCGGCCGCACCGCCGTCCCGTTCGCCCATCTGCACGTGGCCTCCGCCTTCAGCGCCCACTACGGGGTCAGCTGGCCCGAGGACCTCGTGGCCGCCGCCGCGGCCGCGGAGATGGACGTCCTGGCCTGCACCGACCGGGACGGGCTCTACGGCATGGCCAAGCACGTGGGCGCCTGCCTGCGCCACGGCATCGCCCCGGTGGTGGGCGTGGACCTGGCCGTGCGCTGGAGCGCGGAGGAGGACGCCGGGCGCGTGGTCGTCCTCGCCCGCGGCGGCTGCCACGGCTCCGGCTACCGGGCCCTGTGCCAGGTCGTCTCCGCGGCGCACGCCCGCACCTCCGGGGGAGCGGCGGGCGGCAGCCCGTGGGCCTCCGTCGCCGAGCTCGCCGCCGCCGCGGCCGGCCGGGTCCCCAC
>NZ_JANQCJ010000068.1:0-12438 GCF_024723355.1 Micrococcus sp. HG099
CGCAGGCCCCGGGCGCCGCGTGGGGCGCGCTCACCGGCGCGCAGCGGGCCGAGGCGCTGGACGCCGTCGGGCGGGCGCTGCACGCCGGCCGCGGACGCCTCCTGGAGGTCGCCGCCGCCGAGACCGGCAAGACCCTGGACCAGGGCGACCCGGAGATCTCCGAGGCCGTGGACTTCGCCCATTACTACGCGCGCCTGGCCCGCGGCCTGGACGAGGTGGAGGGCGCCCGCGCCGTGCCCGTGCGCCTGACCCTGGTCATCCCGCCGTGGAA
This sequence comes from Micrococcus sp. HG099, assembly GCF_024723355.1. Classification (NCBI taxonomy): domain Bacteria; kingdom Bacillati; phylum Actinomycetota; class Actinomycetes; order Micrococcales; family Micrococcaceae; genus Micrococcus; species Micrococcus sp. HG099. The sequence continues at coordinate 272 of NZ_JANQCJ010000068.1, forward strand.
CTTCCCCGTGGCCATCCCCGTCGGCGGCGTCCTCGCCGCCCTGGGCGCCGGCTCGCCCGTGGTGTTCAAGCCGGCCCCGCAGTCCGAGCGGACCGGCGCCGTCGCCTGGGAGCTGATCGTCCAGGGCCTGCGGGACTCGGGCCTGTTCGACGACGGCGGCCCCCTCGCCGCGCACGACCCGGCGGACCTCGTGCGGCTGGTGACGATGGCCGACGAGGACGAGGAGGAGGTGGGCACCGCGCTGGTGACCGACCCGGCCGTGGAGCGGCTCATCCTCACCGGCGGCTGGGACACCGCGAAGCTGTTCAAGGGCATGCGCCCGGACCTGCACCTGCTCGCGGAGACCTCCGGCAAGAACGCCGTGATCGTCACCCCGTCCGCGGACCTGGACCTGGCCACGAAGGACGTGGTGCACTCCGCGTTCGGCCACGCCGGGCAGAAGTGCTCCGCCTCCTCCCTCGTGGTGCTCGTGGGCTCGGTGGCCACCTCGGAGCGGTTCCACCGCCAGCTGCTGGACGCCGCCTCGTCCCTGCACGTGGCGTACCCGGACGACCCGCGCGCCCAGATGGGCCCCGTCATCGAGGAGCCGGGCGAGAAGCTGCGCCGCGGGCTCACCGAGCTCGGTGAGGGGGAGCGGTGGGCGCTGCGCCCCCGCGAGCTGGACGCCACCGGGCGCCTGTGGAGCCCCGGCATCCGCTCGGGCGTGCGCCCCGGCGCGGACGCGCACCTCACCGAGTACTTCGGCCCCGTGCTCTCCGTGATGACCGCGGCCACCCTGGACGAGGCCATCGACATCGTCAACGCCGTGGACTTCGGCCTCACATCGGGCCTGCACTCCCTGGACCCGGACGAGATCGCCCACTGGCTCGAGCGCGTGCACGCCGGCAACCTCTACGTGAACCGCGGCATCACCGGCGCCATCGTGCGCCGCCAGCCGTTCGGCGGCTGGAAGCGCTCCGTGGTCGGCCCCACCACCAAGGCCGGCGGCCCGCACTACCTGCACGGCCTCGTGGACTGGGAGGACGCGCCGTCGTCGACGTCGGAGTCTCCGGCCGCGGATTGGGCGGGGGAGGGGACCGCCGCCGGGACCCCGGCCGCCGCCGAGCGGTCCTGGCTGGACGCCGCCCGCGCGCTGGACGAGCGGGCCTGGGCCGGCACGTTCGGCGCGGGCACGGACGTCTCGGCGCTCGCGGCCGAGCGCAACGTGCTGCGCCACCTGCCCGTCGCCGTGCTGGTGCGCCGCGCGTCCGGCCCCGCCGAGCACCTGCTGCGCGTCGTCTCCGCCGGCCTGCGCGCCGGGGCGCCCATGACGGTAAGCATCGCCCCGACCCCGGCCGCGCAGGCCCCCGGCACGGACGACCTCTCCGCCGAGGCGCTGCGCGGGCAGGTGGACGAGCTCGTCCGCACCGCCGGCGCGGGCCGGGCCGAGGGCGCCGCCCCGGTGAGCGTCGTCGTCGAGGACGCCGCGGCGTTCCACGACCGCGCCTGCCAGCTCGCGCAGATCCCGCCGGCCGCCGAGGGCGGCGGGGACGCCCGCATCCGCCTGGTCGCCGACTGGGCGCAGGACCGCGAGGGCGCCCGGGCCGCCGGCGCCGCCCTCCACGCGGCCCTCGGGGACACCCCGGACGTGGCCGTCTACGCCGGTCCCGTGGTCTCCGCGGGCGAGGTGGAGCTGCTGCCGTTCCTGCACGAGCAGGCGGTGTCGGTGACCGCCCACCGGTTCGGCACCCCGGACCACCTCACCGACGCGATCCTGTGAGCTGAGCCCGCCGCGCTCCTCGGGAGGCTGTCCGCACTGCGACACAGTCTCCCGAGGATGCCGGATCGAGTGATATAGGGCACCATGGTCGGGTGAACAACAGACTCCTGATCGTCGCGACCCTCTCCCTCGGCGCGCTCGTGGTCGTCCTGGTCGCCGCCATCGGCAACGGCGCCTGGTGGGTGCTCGCCGCGATCGTCGTCGGGCTGCTGATCCTGGCCATCCGGGACATGACCCAGAAGCGCCACGCGATCCTGCGCAACTTCCCCGTGCTCGGGCACATGCGGTACCTGCTGGAGTCGATCCGCCCGGAGATCCAGCAGTACTTCATCGAGCGCAACTTCGACGGCAAGCCCTTCGACCGGGACACCCGCTCGCTCGTGTACGCCCGCTCCAAGGGCCTGGACAGCCACAAGGCGTTCGGCACCGAGCGGGACACCTCGGAGATCGGCTACGAGTTCCTGCTGCACTCGTCCGCCCCCGTGAACGCCCCGGCCGAGGCCCCCACCGTGCGCATCGGCGGGCCCGACTGCCGCCAGCCCGTGGACATCTCCCTGATGAACATCTCCTCGATGTCCTTCGGCTCGCTCTCGGCCAACGCCGTGCAGGCCATGAACAAGGGCGCCGGCCTGGGCGGGTTCATCCACGAGACCGGCGAGGGCGGCCTCACCAAGTACCACCGCGGCAACGGCGCGGACCTGTTCTGGGAGATCGGCTCCGGCTACTTCGGCTGCCGGAACGGCGACGGCACGTTCAGCGCGGAGAAGTTCGCGGCCAAGGCGGCGCTCCCCGAGGTCAAGGGCATCACCATCAAGATGTCCCAGGGCGCCAAGCCCGGCCTGGGCGGCATGCTGCCCAAGGAGAAGATCACCGCTGAGATCGCCGAGGCCCGCGAGATCCCCATGGACCAGGACTGCCTGTCCCCGGCCTCCCACTCCGCCTTCCGCACCCCCCGCGAGATGGTCCGGTTCATCGGGCACCTGCGCGAGCTCTCCGACGGCAAGCCCGTGGGCATCAAGTTCTGCGTGGGCTCCCGCGTGGACGTGCTGGCCATGTGCAAGGCCATCTGGGAGGAGCGGATCGCCCCGGACTTCATCATCGTGGACGGCTCCGAGGGCGGCACCGGCGCCGCCCCACTGGAGTACTCGGACCGCGTGGGCACCCCGCTGACCGAGGGCCTGATGCTCGTGCACAACGCCCTCGTGGGCACCGGCCTGCGCCACATGATCAAGCTCGGCGCCGCCGGCAAGGTGGCCACCGGCTCGGACATCGTCAAGCGCCTCATCCAGGGCGCGGACTTCACCATGTCCGCCCGCGCCATGATGATGGCCACCGGCTGCATCCAGGCGCAGAAGTGCCACACCAACGAGTGCCCCGTGGGCGTCGCCACCCAGGACCCGCGCCTCATGCGCGCCCTGGACGTGACGGACAAGTCGAACCGCGTGTTCAACTACCACCGCCTGACCGTGCGCGAGGCCGTGCAGATCATGGCCTCCATGGGCGTCACCCACCCGTCCCAGCTGAACACGCGCATGCTCCGCCGCCGCGTGGACCACCTGGCCACCCGCTCCTACGCGTCCATCTACCACTGGCTGCGCACGGACGAGCTGCTCAACGACCCGCCGGCCGGCTGGGCCATGGACTGGGACGAGGCGGACGGCGACCACTTCGGCGAGCACGCCCGCGTGGACTACCTCACCGAGCGCGACCCCGAGTGGCGCTCCGAGCTGCTCATCCCGGGCCGCGAGAAGCAGGGCGCCCCGGTCCAGGGCTCCCCGGCCTCGGGCGCCGGCTCCCGCGTGGCCGTCGGCGACTCCCGGGACACCGTGCCCGTCACCACCTCGCCGCTGCCGCGCGTGAGCACGCTCGCCGAGGGCGAGACCCTGTACTCGCGCAGCACCCGCTCCCACGACCCGGCCCGTGAGCAGGCCGGCGTCACCCAGCGCGTGGACACGGACGGCAACGACGGCCTGTCCTCGCACGCCGGCGAGGACCCGGAGCGTCAGGACGGCGAGGAGGTCACGCAGCGCGGGACCACCGGCCGCGTGGACGCCGAGCCCCGCGGGGAGGGCCGCGTCGGCTGATCCGGGCCGGCCGTCGTCGTCCTCGGACGCCGACCGAGGGGGCGCTGGGCGCACTACTGCCAGGTAGACCGCAAGGTACTCGGCAGTAGTGCGCCCAGCGTCGTCGTGGGGGCGTTCCACCCCTCACCCGACGTCGGCGCACCTCGCCCCCGGGGCGGCGCCCGGCCCATCACCCGACGTCGGCGCACGTCGCCCCCGGACGACGCCCGGAACGCCGCCGCGTCGGCCGGGTCTAGCCTGGGTCCGTGACCCCGTCCTCCTCCGCCCCCGCCGCCGCGCGCTCCGGCCCCTCCACGGCGCTGCTGTGGGTGCTGCTGGCCGCCATGGGCGCCGGGCCCCTGTTCAACTACGGGATCTCCGCGTCCTCCACGGTGATCATCGAACGGCTCGGGGTGACCTCCGGCCAGCTGGGCACCGTGATGACCGCGGTGTTCGCGGCGGCCGCGGTCACCTCCCTCGGCCTGGGCCGGGCCGCCGACCGGCTCTCCTCCCGCGCCCAGATGAGCATCATCTTCGGCGGCACCGCCGTGGCCCTCGTGATGGGCGCGTTCGCCCCGTCCCTGCCCGTGCTCTACGCGGCGGCCGCCGTCGCGGGCGTCACCCAGGCGATCTCCAACCCCACCACCAACCGGATCATCCGCACCGTGGTCCCGCCCGAGCGGCGGATCGGGTGGATCGGCGTGAAGCAGTCCGGCGTGCAGGCCGCGCAGCTCTTCGGCGGCCTGTTCTTCCCGGCCGCCTCCCTCGCCCTCGGCTGGACGGGGGCGGCGCTGGTCGTGGCCGCGGTCGCGTGCGTGCTGTGGGGCTTCGCCCTGTGGGCGGCCCCACCGCTGCCCGGCGCGGCACCCTCCGCGGACCGGGACGCCGGGCGCGTCTCGGCACCCGACGTCGACCGCGCGTCGGCCCCGGACGCCGGACCGGCTGCGGCCCGCGCGCGCCGCCGGGACGGACGACGTCGGCGGGACACCACGGCGCTGCCGGCCTCGGTCTGGTTCTTCGCGGCCATCGCGTTCCTCACCGGCCTGGGCATGCAGGCCACCAACATGTACCTGCCGCTGTTCGCGGTGGAGTCCCTGGACCTCACTCTCGTGGCCGGCGGCGCTGCGGCGGCCGTGTCCGGCGTGATCGGCGTGTTCTCGCGCATCTGGTGGAGCCGCCGCATGGCCGCGGGCGCGCGCCCCACCACCCTGCTGGCCGCGATCTGCCTGGGCGCCCTGGCCGGCGTCGTGGTGCTGCTCGCCGCCGACCTCGCCCACCTGCCCGCCCTGCTGTGGGTGGGGGCGGCCGTGCACGGGCTGACCGTGCTGGGCGCGAACGTGGTCACCAACGCCGGCCTGATGAGCGAGGTGCCGGCCGAGAGCCTCGGCCGCGCCAGCGGCGCCAACGCGATGGGCATGTACGCCGGGTTCGCCCTGGGCCCGCTGGTCATGGGAGTGCTGCGCGACCTCACCGGCGACTACCAGGCCGGCTTCGCCGCGGTGGGCCTCGGGTACGTCCTCGCGTTCCTCGTGGTGATGCTGCTGCGCCGCCACGTGGGCCGTCGCGCGGCGGATCCGCGCGCCGAGGCTGCGTGGCGGGCAGTGGCGTGAGGGGCAACGGCGTGGGCGGGCGCGGGTCGAGTGCAGGGGCGCCGCGTGGAGGCGGCGCGTCCCTGGCGTGGCTCTGGGCCCTCGTGGCCGGGGCCGCGCTGACACAGACCGCCCTCAACCTCGCCCGCCCCGTCACCAGCTACCGCCTGCTGGCGCTCGACGCCCCCGAGGCCGCGGTGGGCTGGGCGACGGCGGCCTACGCCCTGCTCCCGCTGCTCGGCGCGCTGTGGATGGGCCGGGCCACGGACCGGCTGCCCTCCGCGGTGCCGCTCGTGGCGGCCGGCGCCCTCACGATGGGCGCGGGCGGGGCTGGTCTGGCCCTCGCGACGTCGGCGCCGGCCGTGTACGCCGCCTCCGCCGTGCTCGGCGTGGGCCACCTCGCCTTCACCATCGCGGGGCAGGCCGCGATCGCCCGACGCGCGGGCCCCGGGCTCCTCGACGCCGGCTTCGGCTGGTTCACGGCCGCCTTCTCTGTGGGGCAGATGGCCGGGCCCCTGCTCGCCGGGCCGCTGCTGGCCGACGGCGCCACCGTGGAGGCCACCGGGCTCGCCCTCTGGGTCTCCGCCGGGATCGCCGCCGCCGGCATCCTCCCGGTGCTCCTCGTGCCGGGCGCGCGACCCCGGCCGGGGGAGCGGGGCGGGGCGGTCGAGCCGGGCGCCGGGCCGGGTGATGCCGCCGAGACCGCCCACGCCTCCGCCCCGCGTGGAGGCGAAACCGCGGACGCCGCCGCGCCCCCGGGGGAGGCGACCACGCCGGAACCGGCGGCGGGGCGGCACGGGGGGCGGCCGAGCCTCGCACGCATCCTGCGGGTGCCGGGCGTGGCCCCGCAGCTGCTCGCCTCGGTGGCGCTGCTGGCCATGGTGGACATCCTCACCGCGTTCCTGCCGGTGGTGGGGGAGCACTACGGCGTGAGCCCCGCCCACGTGGGCGTCCTGCTGGCCGTGCGCGGGGCGGGGTCGCTGCTCTCCCGGGCGCTGCTGCCGTTGCTGCGGCGCCGCTGGAGCCGCGAGGGGCTGGTGCGCACGGCCCTGCTGTTCTCCGCGGCGGCGATCGGCGTGGCCCCGCTGGGGCTGGCCGAGCCGGCGTGGGGGTGGGTGGCCGTCGTCGCGATGGCGGCGGGCGGGTTCACCCTGGGGCTGGGGCAGCCGCTGACCATGTCCCTGGTGACGCAGGCCGTGCCGGCGGACTGGCGCTCCAGCGCCCTGGCCGTGCGGCTGATGGGCAACCGGGCGGGGCAGGTGGTGCTCCCCGCGACGGCCGGCCTGCTGGCCGCCCCGCTCGGCCCGGCCGCGGCCGTGTGGTTCGCGTGCGCCGTGCTCGCCGCCTCCGGGCTGGAGCGGACGGCGGCCGCGCGCCGCCGTCGCTGACCCCGGCACGACGGCGCCGCCCACCCCTCCCGGACACGACGACGCCCCCGGTCCGTGTGGACCGGGGGCGTCGGGACGTCCCGGGGGACGTCAAGCCTGGTGGGCGAAGATCAGATCTTCGTCACGTTCGCGGCCTGGAGGCCCTTGGGGCCGTCCTGGGTCTCGAACTCGACGCGGTCGTTCTCCTGGAGCTCCTTGAAGCCCGAGCCCTGGATGGCGGAGAAGTGCACGAACACGTCCGCGGAGTTGTCCTCGGGGGCGATGAAGCCGTAGCCCTTCTCAGCGTTGAACCACTTGACGGTGCCGACAGCCATGATGGTGTCCTTTCGATGTGCCGCCGCAGTGCGGTGGCGGTGTTGGACCGCGGCCCGGGATGGGACGCGGGTGAAGCGGCGAGACTGAACCGCTTGCCCAACACTCATCAGCACCGGCCGGGGCCGGGAGGACGAGCAGTGAAGATGGCGGGATACAGCTTGATCAACTTCAGACACCATCCTCGCACGGATCGGCCGCCGCCGGAACCACGTGGGAAATGTTCACCCGGAGTTCGCCCGCGTCGGGCCTGAGGAGTCAGAGCGCGCGCAGGCCGTGGAACAGGTTGCGGTGCAGCGCGGCGGGCGCCACCTCGTCCGTGTGGTCCGCCAAGCCGGTCACCTCGAGCAGCACCACGGTGTGGTCCCCGGCCGGCACCTCGGCGTGCAGGCGGGTCTCCAGCCACAGCGCCGCGCCCTCGATGAGCAGGGCCTCGTTCGGGCTGACGTGGACGTCCAGGCCGGCGAACCGGTCGCCCTCGCGGGAGGCGAGCTGCCGGCACAGGTGGGTCTGGTCCGCCGCGAGCAGCGAGATGCCGAGCGAGGCGGCCTGCCGCAGGCGCGGCCAGGTGCGGGAGGTGTTCTGCGCGGAGAAGGCCACGAGGGCCGGCTCCCAGGAGATGCCCACGCCGAACGAGGAGGAGACCATCACCTCCCGGCGGTCCTCGGCGAGGCCGGCCACGGCCACGACCCCGGTGGGGAACGCGGACAGGCCGGAGCGCAGGTTGTGGTGGGAGAGGTCGGTGTCCCACACGGGAGTGCGGTCATCGAGGGTCAGGGTCATGGCGTCGGTCCTCTGCAAGACGAACGCGGCTCCGCGGCGAGGCGGTCACGCGGATCGACACGATCCACGGAGGCGCGGTACTTGCCCGCCGGAGGTCCCCGGGGGCCGAATCATCACCTGGAGCACCCCACTACTGCGTGAGAGGGTTGCCGTCCCGCCGGCCAGGGCCGTGATGACGGGAACTCGTGATTCTGTGCCCCACGCTAGGACAGTCCCCGCTGCCCGGTCAACGTGGTCCGTCAGATGGGACGGCGGGCCGGTCTTCCGGCGTCACGGTGCAGGGTCACGGGAGCGCAACGATTGGAGGGCATCCGGGTCCACGCGTTGCCACGCCCTGTGGCTCGGGTCACACTGGGGCATCCGCCGCGCACCCCGCGCCGTCATCCTGCAGAGGGGAAGCCATGCCGCACCGCCGCCGTCGCCCCCGCGTCCCCGTCGCACTGTCCGTCGCCGCGGCGCTCGGCTTGGCGCTGTCCGCCTGTGCCTCCGCGACGACGGCGAGCATCGGCTCGCAGTCGCCCGCGCCGTCCTCGGCGGCGGGCACGGCGTACTTCGCCGCGGGCACGTCCTCCGCCGCTCCGACGACGTCGGGCACCGCCGCCGAGATCGCCGGGGACGAGGCGGCCGCGCAGGCCCAGGACGACGCCGCCACCCGGATCGCCCTGAACCGCGCCGTGGCCGAGGACGGCATCCCCTACGCCGAGCTCGACCCGTCCTTGACCCACGTCCCGGACGGCGCCTCGATCCTCTGGGAGGGGCTGGCCGTGGGGGCCCAGTCGCTGCGCGTGGACGCCCACGCCGGGGAGGAATACACGGTCCTGCTCCTCTGCGCGGAGCAGGACGGGTCCCGCCGCAGCCTCGTGATGGCCACGGTGCCGGGCGAGGACTTCAGCGACGTGATGGCGGAGTCCCCGGGCTGCGGCCACTGGTCCGCGGGGCTGCCCGCCCGCGAGGCGGACGGGCCGCTGACGCTGACCGGCGTCGTGCCCGACGGCGGCCCTTTCCGCATGGTGGTGTACCGGTCCGAGGGCTGACGCCCGCGCCTCAGCTCCGCCCGCCCGCCCTTGCCCAGCCCTGCTCCGCCCGCTCAGCTCCGCTCGTCCGACGCGCGGCCGCGCAGCTCGTCGAGCTTGCGGCGGTCCCGCTTGGTGGGCCGGCCCGCGCCGCGCTCGCGGTGGGGGACGGCCAGCAGCTCGCGCGGGATCGGCGGCGGGGAGTGGTCGATGTAGTTCTTCACGGCCACGGGCGCGCCGACCCGCTTGCCGATCAGCCCGGTGACCTCGAGGATCCGCTCGCGCTGATCCTTGCGCACCCGCACGCGGTCGCCCACGGCGAGGGTGTGGGCGGCCTTGACCGGCTCGTCGTTGACGCGCACGTGCCCGCCGCGCACGGCGGCGGTGGCCGCCGAGCGGGTCTTGTACACGCGCACGGCCCACAGCCACGCGTCCACCCGGACGGCGCCGCTCACGCCGCGCCCCCGGGCCGGGCCGCCGTCGTCGTGGTCACCGCCGCGCCGCTCACGCGAACCGGGCCCGCACCGCCACCGCGTGGGCGGGCAGGCGCTCGTCCTCGGCGAGCACGCTGATGCCCTCGGCCAGCTCCTTGAGCCCGGTCTCGGTGTACCGGATGCGCTGCTGCAGGCGCAGGAACGTCACGGTGCTCAGGCCGGAGGAGTGGCGGGCGGTGCCGGAGGTGGGCAGGACGTGGTTGGAGCCGGCGGAGTAGTCGCCGAGCGGCACGGGGGCGTGCGGGCCCACGAACACGGCGCCGGCGTTGCGGATCCGCGCCGCGACGGCCTCGGGATCGCGGGTCTGGATCTCCAGGTGCTCGGTGGCGTAGCGGTCCGAGACCTCCACGGCCTGGTCGAGGTCGCGCACCAGCAGCACGCCGGACTGCGGCCCGGTGAGGGCCACCCGGATCTGCTCCTCGTGGAAGGAGCCGGGCACCTGCGCCTCGATCGCCGCGAGCACGTCCCGCACGAGGTCCTCGGAGTCCGTGATGAGCACGGAGGCGGCCAGCGGGTCGTGCTCGGACTGGCTGATCAGGTCCGCGGCCACCCAGTCGGCGCGCGCGGTGCCGTCCGCGATCACGGCGATCTCGGAGGGCCCGGCCTCCGCGTCCACGCCGATGATCCCCTGCAGGGCGCGCTTGGCGGCGGCCACGTACACGTTGCCGGGCCCCGTCACCATGTCCACGGGGGCGCAGAGCCACCCGCCGCGCTCGTCCCGGACGCCGTGGGCGAGCATCGCCACGGCCTGCGCGCCGCCGGCCGCGTAGACCTCGTCCACCCCCAGCAGGGCGCACGCGGCGAGCACGGTGGGGTGCGGCAGGCCGCCGTGGTCGGCCTGCGGCGGGGAGGTCACCGCGAGCGAGCCGACGCCGGCCGCCTGGGCCGGCACCACGTTCATCACCACGGAGGACGGGTACACGGCGCGGCCGCCGGGCACGTACAGGCCCACGCGGTCCACGGGGACCCAGTGGTTCTGCACCGAGGCGCCCTCGCCGAGCTCCACCGTGCTGTCCTGCGGCAGCTGCGCGGCGTGCACGAGCCGGGCGCGCCGGATCGACTCCTCCAGGGCCGCGCGCACGTCCGCGTCCAGGCCCTCGAGGGCGGCGGCCAGCGCCTCGGCGGGCACGCGCAGGGCGGGTGGGCGGACGCCGTCGAAGCGCTCGGCCAGCTCCAGCAGGGCGGCCTCGCCCCCGGTGCGGACCTGCTCGAGGATCGGCGCCACCACCGGCACGGTGGAGGCCACATCCACGTCCGCGCGGGGGATGATGCGGGACAGGTCCGCGGCGGCGGTGTCGATCTGACGCAGGTCGGTGACGGAGAGCACGGGATCCTCCAGGGAGGTCGGGGGGCGGGCGTCGGGGCCGGCGGTGCGGGACCACGACGACGGCGGCCGGGCCCGGACCGCGCGGACGGTCAGCCTCCATTGTGCTCTTCCCCGGTGGGTGTCCGGTCACCGGTGTCAGACTGTCGTCATGCTCCTCGCCGCACTCTCCGGTCCCGCGTCCCCGCCCGTGCTCGGCTCCCTGGCACGCCTGTTCGCCGGGGAGAACGTGCCCGCCGGCGTGGAGGGCAACGTCCAGGACGGGGCGGCCGCCACCACCGCCGCCCTCGGCGTGGAGTGGGGCACCCTGCTGACCGTGCTCGTCGCCTTCGCCGTCGGCGCCACGCTCGTCTACGCGGCGCTGCAGCTGGCCCGCGGCGTGCTGCGCCGCCGCCCCGCGTTCCAGCACGGCGCGGCCCGGCTCAGCGCGCCCGCGGCGGTGGCCGCCGGCTTCCTGGCCGCGCGCATCTGGCTGGGCGTGATGGCGGAGGAGCAGACCTGGTACCGGCCGGCGTCGTTCCTGCTGCTGATCGCCGTGGCCGCCGCCGGCGCGTGGGCCGCGTGGCGGCTGGTCGGGGTCATCGAGGAGGGCATCCTCGGCCGCTACCAGGAGACCGGGGTGGAGCACCGACGCGAGCGCCGCATCCGCACGCAGACCATCCTGATCCGCCGCATCCTCAACGCGGTGATCGTGGTGGTAGCGATCGCCGTCGTGCTGCTGGGCGTGCCGGAGGTGCGCTCGCTCGGCGCCGGCCTGCTGGCCTCCGCGGGCGTGATCTCCGTGATCGCCGGCCTCGCCGTGCAGTCCACGCTCACCAACGTGTTCGCCGGCTTCCAGCTGGCCTTCACGGACGCGATCCGCGTGGGGGACGTGGTGGACATGGAGGGCGTGTTCGGCACGGTGGAGGAGATCACCCTGTCCAACGTGGTCCTCAAGCTCTGGGACGGGCGGCGCATGGTCTACCCGTCCTCCCACTTCACCACCCAGCCGTTCGAGAACTGGACGCGCGTGGGCACGGAGGTCTCCGGCGTCGTGGAGCTGGACGTGGACTGGCGGGTGCCCATGCCGGCGCTGCGCGAGCGCCTCACCCAGCTGCTGGACTCCACCGACCTCTGGGACGGTCGCGAGTCCTCCATGCAGGTCACGGACGCGATCGGCGGCACTGTGCGCATCCGCGCCGTGGTCTCGGCCCGCAACTCCGGCGACCTGTGGGACCTGCGCTGCCTCGTCCGCGAGGACCTCGTGACGTTCCTGCGCAGCGAGCACCCCGAGGGCATCGTGGTGCAGCGCATGGTGGAGCGGAGCGCCTCCGGGGCGCACCACGACGACGCCGCCGCGGCCGGTCCGGCGCGTGACGGCGGCGCGGAGCTGGGGGCGGCGGAGCAGGGCGCGGGCGCCGGCTCGCGTGCCGGCGGGGCGGGCGACGAGGCCGGCACCGGGG
>NZ_JANQCJ010000069.1:0-12220 GCF_024723355.1 Micrococcus sp. HG099
AGGCGGCGCCTGGACAGTGGGGTCCGGGGTGGCCGAGCTGGCCGTCGCCGGCATGCTGGCGGCGCCCCGAACCCGCCGGGCCGGCGGCCGCGCGGCCCAGGCGCTGTTCCTGGGCGTGTGGCCGGGCAACGCGTGGATGGCCTGGCGCTGGCGTGGCCGCTCCTGGCCGTGGCGCGCCCTCGCGCTCGGCCGGCTCCCCCTGCAGGTGCCGATGATCCGCGCCGCTGGTCGCATCGCGCGGGGCTGAGGAGCAGACGTTCCGCTGACTCCGTGGACGGCAGGTGTGGCCACCTCCAACCGAAGGTGCTTGTGTGACACGCATCACCGAGGGGAGGGAAAGCACCATGACCACCACACCGACGGCACACCGCCCTCTTCGAGCCCGCATGGGCGCCTTCTTAGCCGCTGAGAGGGCACGTTCTACGCCTCTCGGTGAGCCGATGGACGACGACCGGTGCTGACGGGACGCCGAGGACCGGACCCCGGCAGGCCCGGACACGACGACGGCCGCGCACCCCACGGGGGGGGTGTGCGGCCGTCGTCGTGTGCGGGCCCCGCAGGCGGGGCGGAGGCTCAGTCGAACTGCGGGTCGGTGGTGCGGGCGCGCTTGATCTCGTAGAAGTACGGGTACTCGGCCAGGGCCACGGCGCCGTCGAAGATGCGCCCGGCCTCCTCGCCGCGCGGGATGCGGGTGAGCACCGGGCCGAAGAACGCGGTGCCGTTGAAGGACACCACCGGGGTGCCGACATCGTTGCCCACGAGCTCCTCGGCGGCCCGCTGCTTCTCGCGCAGGCGCTCGTCCTCGGCGTCAGTCTCGGTGGCCGCGAGGATGGGGGCCGGGTCCAGGCCGAGGTCCTCGGCGGCGCCGGTAAGGGCCGCCTCGTAGTCCTTCTGGCCCTCGTTGTGGATGCGGGTGCCCAGGGCGGTGTACCACTCGGCCAGGCGCTCGGGGTGCTCGGCGCCCACGTGCTGGGTGCCGCGGCCGGGGATCAGGCCGCGGTCGGTGGAGCGGCGGTAGTCCTCGGGCAGGTCACGGCCCTCGTTGAGCATGTACAGGGACATCTGGTGGAACTTCACCTGGATGTCCCGGACCTTCTCCACCTCCAGGATCCACCGGGAGGTGATCCAGGCGAAGGGGCAGGTGGGGTCGAAGTAGAAGTCGACGACGGGCTGGGTGTTCTCGCTCATGCCTGGGCCAACCGGGCCGGCGGCCCGGGCATTCCCGGCGGGCGGCCCGTCAGGCGCTGCGGCCGCGGCGGCGGCGCTCGACCTCGGCGGGGATCAGCACGGGCTCGGCCTCGCCGCGCACCGCCTCGCCGGAGATGACGACGGTGCCGACGTCCGTGCGCGAGGGCAGTTCGAACATGACCGGCTTCAGGACGTCCTCCATGATGGAGCGCAGCCCGCGGGCGCCGGTGCCCCGGGCCTCGGCCAGCTCCACGACGGCGTCCAGGGCCTCCGGCTCGAACTCCAGCTCCACGCCGTCCATGAGGAACAGCTTCTGGTACTGCTTCAGCAGGGCGTTGTTCGGCTCGGTGAGCACCCGCACGAGCTGCTCGTGGGTGAGGTCCTCCACGGTGGTGATCACGGGCAGGCGGCCGATGAACTCGGGAATGAGGCCGAACTTGAGCAGGTCCTCGGGGCGCACGTCCGCGTAGGAGACCTCGCCGGCGCCCAGGTGGTTGAGCGGGGCGCCGAAGCCGATGCCCTTGCGGCCGGCCCGGGAGCCGATGATCTCGTCCAGGCCCGCGAAGGCGCCGGCCACGATGAACAGCACGTTGGACGTGTCGATCTGCAGGAACTCCTGGTGCGGGTGCTTGCGCCCGCCCTGCGGCGGCACGGAGGCGACCGTGCCCTCGAGGATCTTCAGCAGCGCCTGCTGCACGCCCTCTCCGGAGACGTCCCGGGTGATGGAGGGGTTCTCGGACTTGCGGGAGATCTTGTCGATCTCGTCGATGTAGATGATCCCCTGCTCGGCCTTCTTGACGTCGTAGTCCGCGGCCTGGATCAGCTTGAGGAGGATGTTCTCCACGTCCTCGCCCACGTAGCCGGCCTCGGTGAGGCTCGTGGCGTCCGCGACCGCGAAGGGCACGTTCAGGCGGCGGGCCAGGGTCTGCGCGAGGTAGGTCTTGCCGGAGCCGGTGGGGCCCACCATGAGGATGTTGGACTTGCCCACCTCGACGTCCGCGAGGTCGTCCCGCTCGGTGAGCCGGTCCGCGAGGTCTCCCCCGCGCCCCTGTGGCCCCCGCACGCGCTTGTAGTGGTTGTAGACGGCCACGGCGAGGGAGCGCTTGGCGACCTCCTGGCCGATCACGTAGCCCTCGAGGTGGTCGAAGATCTCCTGCGGCGTGGGCAGGACCATCTCGTCCGAGTCCGCCGCCTCTCCGAGCTCCTCCTCGATGATCTCGTTGCAGAGCTCGATGCACTCGTCGCAGATGTACACGCCCGGCCCGGCGATGAGCTTGCGCACCTGCTTCTGGCTCTTCCCGCAGAACGAGCACTTGAGCAGGTCAGCGCTCTCTCCGATACGCGCCATGATGGGGGTCTCCTCGAGGGCAGGGGCGGGGACGTGCGCCCCGATGCGGGGGACGTCGCTGACAGATCCCGTCCAGCATACGGGCGCGGGCGGACACGTTAAGGGACCGGGTCCCGGAGAGTCCGCGAGGGGCCCGGCCGCGACGCGCGCGACGGGGCCCCTCGGACGGGAGCGGCGGGGATCAGCCCGCGGGGCGGGTGATCTTGCGGGAGGCCAGGACCTCGTCCACGAGGCCGTACTCGAGGGCCTGCTCGGCCGAGAGGAACTTGTCCCGGTCGATGTCCCGGGAGACCTCCTCCGGGGTGCGGTCCGTGAGCGAGGCCAGCGTCTCCTCCATCCACACGCGCATCCGGTTGATCTCCTGGGCGTGGATCTCCAGGTCCGTGGCGGTGCCGCGGTCGCCCTGCATGGCGGGCTGGTGGATCAGCACGCGCGCGTTGGGCAGCGCGAGGCGCTTGCCGGGGGCGCCGGCGGCCAGCAGGACCGCCGCGGCGGAGGCCGCCTGGCCCAGGCACACGGTCTGCACCTCGGGACGGATGAACTGCATCGTGTCGTAGATGGCCGTCATGGCGGTGAAGGAGCCGCCCGGCGAGTTGATGTAGAGCGTGATGTCGCGCTCGGAGTCCATGGCCTCCAGCACGAGCAGCTGCGCCATGACGTCGTCCGCGGACGCGTCGTCCACCTGGGAGCCGAGGAACACGATGCGGTCCTCGAACAGCTTGGCGTAGGGGTCCTGGCGCTTGAAGCCGTAGGGGGTGCGCTCCTCGAACTGCGGGAGGATGTAGCGCGCGTCGGGCGTCGGCATGCTGGGGGTCCCGGTGGGGAGCCCGGCGGGGAACTGGGTCATTCTTGGTCTCCTCGAGAGTCTCTGGGCGGTCCGGGCGGGCTCAGCCCTGGACGCCGCCGCCGCCGGTCACGGACGCGGCGCGGTCGGCGATGTGGTCGATGAAGCCGTACTCGAGGGCCTCCTTCGCGGTGAACCACTTGTCCCGCGCGTTGTCCTCGAGGATGGTCTCCACGGACTGGCCGGTCTGCTCGGCGGTCAGCTCCGCCATGACCTGCTTCATGTGCAGGATGAGCTGGGCCTGGATGCGGATGTCCGACTCGGTGCCGCCGATGCCGCCCGAGGGCTGGTGCATCAGGACGCGGGCGTGGGGGGTGGCGTAGCGCTTGCCCTTGGTGCCGGAGGCCAGCAGGAACTGGCCCATGGAGGCGGCGAGGCCGGTGGCCACGGTGACCACGTCGTTCGGGATGTACTGCATCGTGTCGTAGATCGCCATGCCCGCGGTGACGGAGCCGCCCGGGGAGTTGATGTACAGGTAGATGTCCTTCTCGGGGTCCTCGGCCGAGAGCAGGAGCAGCTGCGAGCAGATCGCGTTGGCGTTGTCGTCGCGGACGTCCTCGCCGAGCCAGACGATGCGGGACTTCAGCAGCTGGGTGTAGAGGAAATCCTCGCGCTGCGCCGGGTCCACCGAACGCATGCTGGGGGTGATGTCGGTCATCACTTCCGCCTTCCTGTCGAGATGTCCACGGGCCTGTCGGCCGGCCGCGGCTCGCGCGGGCGGACGGGTCCCTGATCGAGTCCGAGACTAGTCGGGCGCCCCGGCGCTCGGGCGAGCGCCGGCGTCGTTTCGCTGTTGGCGCAGGTTGGCGGGGCGCCCGTCCCGGGGACGACGACGGCGCCCCCGGCTCTCGGACCGGGGGCGCCGTCGTCGTGGTCGGCGGGGTGCTCCACCGCCGGGCGGATCAGGCCTGCTCCGCCGCCTCGGCCTCGTCGGCCTTCTCCTCGGCCTTCTTCTTGGCCGGGGCCTTCTTGGCGGCCGGCTTCTTGGCGGCGGCCTTCTTGGCCGGCTTCTCCTCGGCCTCGGCCGGGTCGGCGCCCTCGGCCTCGGCGTCGAGGGCCTCCTGGCCGCCCGGGGTCACGAAGGCCTTGAGGTCCACGGCCTTGCCGTCGGTGTCGGTGACCTCGGCGAACTCGAGGACCTTGGCGAGCGCCTTGCGGCGGCGGACCTCGCCCATGATCATCGGGATCTGGCCGCCCTGGTCGAGCATCATGGCGAACTGGTTCGGGTCCATGCCGTACTCGGAGGAGGTGGCGATGATGTACTCGATCAGCTCGCCCTGGTCGACGGTGACCTCCTCGGCCTCGGCGACCTCGTCCAGGATGACCTCGTTGGCGAACGCCTCGCGGGTGTTGGCCTCGAGCTCGGCGCGGTGCTCCGGGGTGTCGTGGTCGTCCCCCGCGGCGTGGCCGCCGGCGGAGAAGTGCTGCTCGACCTGCTCGGTGATCACGCCGTCCGGCACGGGCACCTCGACCAGCTTGGCGAGCTCGGCGAGCACCTTGTCGCGGGCCTCGACGCCCTGGCGGTTGACGGCGTCCTCGGCGGCCTGCTTCTTCAGGTCCTCCTTGAGCTCGTCGATGGTGTCGAACTCGGAGGCCAGCTGGGCGAACTCGTCGTCGGCCTCGGGCAGCTCGCGCTCCTTGACGGCGGTCAGCTCGAGCTTGACCACGGCGGTCTTGCCGTCGTGCTCGCCGCCGTTGAGGGTGGACTCGAAGGTGGCGTCCTCGCCGGCGGAGAGGCCGTCGAGGGCCTCGTCGATGCCCTCGAGCATGGTGCCGGCACCGACCTGGTAGGACAGGCCCTCGGCCTGGTCCACCTGCTCGCCGTCCACGGAGGCGGTGAGGTTCATGGTGACGAAGTCGTCCTGGGCGGCCGGGCGGTCCACGTCCTTGAGCGAGCCGAAGCGGGAGCGCAGGGCGTCGAGGGCCTTCTGCTCGTCCTCCTCGGTGGCCTTCGCCGGCTCCACGGTGACCTTGAGGCCCTTGTAGTCGGGCAGCTCGATGGTGGGGCGCACGTCGAACTCGGCGGTGAAGACGACCGGGCCCTCGGCGTTCTCGGAGTCCGGGGTGGCGGTCACGTCCACCTCGGGGCGGGAGATGGGGGTGAGCCCGGCCTCGGAGATGGCGGCGGAGAACCAGGTGTTCAGGCCCTCGTTGACGGCCTGGTCCACCACGGCCTCGCGGCCGAAGCGCTGCTCGATCAGGCGCGCGGGGATCTTGCCCTTGCGGAAGCCGGGGATCTGCACCTGGTTGGCGATGTCCTTGTACGCCTTGTCCAGGGACGGCTTCACCTCCTCGAACGGCACCTCGACGTTCAGCTTGACGCGGGTCGGGCTGAGGTTCTCTGCGGTGGACTTGACCACGGATGGCTCCTGTTGCTGCTGGTGGGTTGATGTCTTGACGTCGAGTCGGGGTGACAGGATTTGAACCTGCGGCCTCACGCTCCCAAAGCGCGCGCTCTACCAAGCTGAGCTACACCCCGCGGTCGTCCCCGACGCCGGCGGGGTGCGCGGTGGATGCTCGCGGGCACCCGAGGCACTGCCCGAGGGCAGACTGTGGAATCCTAGCGCGCCGTCCCGTCGGGCGCGAAAACTCGCGGGTCGGGGGCGGGCACGTCGACGGCGGGTCGGCGGCCCGTGAACCCGTCCATCGTGTCGTTCACGCCCATCAGGTCCATCGCCCAGTCGAAGGCGGGGGTCGGCAGGGCGCGCAGCGGCGCGAGGAGTCCGACGGCGCGGGGCAGCGGCAGGCGGGTGCGGCCGGCCTCGACGGCGTCCAGCACCTGCTCGGCGACCTCCTCCTGCTGCAGCACGGGCAGCAGCCATGGGATGCGGGAGCGCACGCCGTCGAACATCCCGGTGTCGATGTAGAAGGGGCACACGGCCAGGGCGGTGACGGCGCTGCCGTCCTTGCGCAGCTCGGCGGAGAGGGACTCCGCGAAGCCGACGGCGGCGTGCTTGGTGGCGGAGTAGTCCGTCTGGCGGGCGACCCCCACGAGGCCCGCGGCCGAGGCGATCACGACGACGGCGCCGCGGTCCCGGGCCTTCATGCCCGGCAGCACGGCGCGGGTCAGCCAGTAGGGGGCGAGCGCGTTGACCTCGAAGGTGCGGCGGATGCCCTCCTCCGTGGCGTCCTCGAGCCGGGCGCCGGTGACGACCCCCGCGTTGTTCACTGCCACGTCCACCGCCCCGGCGCGGGCGGCCGCCGCCTCGACGGCGACGGCGTCCGTGACGTCCACGCGCTCCGCGACGGCGTCCGCGTCCAGGGCGCGGGCCTCGGCGGCGACGGTCTCGGCGGCGGACAGGTCCAGGTCCCAGACGACCACGCGGGCGGCGCCCCGGCGGGCGGCGCCGAGGGCCATGAGCCGGCCGATGCCGGAGGCCCCGCCGGTGATCAGCACGGTGCTCCCCCGCAGCGGCAGCCGACGGCGGCGCGGGAGGGCCTCGGCGAGGGCGCGGAGGGCGGGGCGCGGCGTCCTCGAGCGGGACATGGGTCCTCCTGGTCCACGGCCGGCGGGAGGCGCCGTGGTAGTGTGTCAGCCGCTGGTCCGCGCCGTGCGCGGGCCTGCGGGGATGTAGCTCAATGGTAGAGCCCCAGTCTTCCAAACTGGCTACGCGGGTTCGATTCCCGTCATCCCCTCCACCGTCCGGAGCCGGGTCGTCGCCGAGAGAGCGACGGCCCGGCTCTCGGCTTTCCCGGGGGTCGTCACGCCGGCGCCGGCCCCGGCCCCCGCACTGCGCCGGAGCCGTTCAGATCGACGGAAACGGCCCGGATCGACGGCCGTTCCATCGATCCGGGCCGTTTCCGTCGATCCGCCGGGTGGGGGGCTCCGACCCGGCACGCCGGCACCTCCGCGCGTCAGCGCTGGCAGACCGTGCAGCGGTACAGCTTGCGGGCGGCCATCTCCTCCACCACGATCGCGTCCTGCCCGCACACCAGGCAGGGGCTCCCCTGCCGCTGGTACACGTAGTTCGCGTGCTCGGGCCACGCCTGCTCGGCGGGCACGCCGGGGCGGTGCTCGGGCCGTGTCGTCACGATCCGCCCCAGGCGCACGCCCTCCCGCATCAGCTCCGCGTTGTCCGACCAGAGCCGCCGGAGCACCTCGCGCGGCACGGCGTTCGACGGACGCCACGGGTCCAGCCCGGCGCGGAACAGCGCCTCGGCGCGGAAGATGTTGCCGATCCCGCCGACGGCGGCCTGGTCCATGAGGACCGCGCCGATCGGCCGGCGTGTGCGGCCGGCGAGGTCCAGGAAGGGCGCGGGGTCGTCGTCGTTGAGCGGGTCCGGGCCCAGCTTCGCGACGACGTCGCCCGCCTCCGCCGGCGTGAGCAGTCGGCACGTGCTCGCCCCGATCAGGTCCGCCCAACCGTGCTCGGCGCGCACGCGCAGCCGCACGGTGGGGACCGGCGGCGGCGGGAGCACCCAGCCGTCGTCATCCCGGTCGGGCTCGGCGGCCGCGGCGCCGTCGGCGTGGACCTCGCGCTCCCCGATCCGGCGGGGCGCGCCGATCGAGGAGGCGGCGTCGAACCGCTCGTCGCCGCCGAAGCTCCAGGCCCCGTACATGCCCAGGTGCACGTTGAGCACGTGCCCGTCCGCGAGGTCGGCGAAGAAGTGCTTGCCGTGCGCGCGGGCGGCCTCGAGGACCTGCCCGTCCATGCGCGCGGCGCCCTCGGTGAAGCGCCCCTGCGGACTCGTGGTGCGGATCCGGCGGCCGCCGAAGACGTCGGTGAACTGGCGCGCGAGACGGTGGACGGAGTGGCCCTCAGGCACTCACATCAGCACCTCTCCGGTGGTCTCGTAGTGTGCGATCTTCCCGATGCGGCGCACGTGGCGCTCGTCCCGGGAGAACGGTTCGGCCAGGAACGCCTCGATGAGCTCGGTGGCCTCCTCGAGCGAGTGCTGGCGGCCGCCGACGGCGACGACGTTGGCGTCGTTGTGCTCGCGCGCCAGCTTGGCCGTGTCCAGGTTCCAGGCCAGGGCGGCGCGGACGCCGGCCACCTTGTTCGCGGCGATCTGCTCGCCGTTGCCGGAGCCGCCGAGCACGATGCCCAGCGAGTCCAGGCCCTTCTCCCGGTCCGCCACCACGGCGCGGGCGGCGTTGATGCAGAAGCCCGGGTAGTCGTCCAGCGCGTCGTACTCCTCGGGGCCGTGGTCCACCATCTCGTAGCCCTTCCCGCGCAGGTGCTCGACGAGGTGGGCGGACAGCTCCATGCCGGCGTGGTCGGTGGCGATGTGGACGCGCATGCTTCAGGCTCCTGTTCGGCGGGGTCGGCGGGACGCCCCCATCGTACTGACGGCGCAGGCGCCGGCACCGACGCAGCCCCGCCGGGCTCCGCGTCGCGCCGGGCGCGTCCGCCGCCTGTGACACCATGGGCGGGCGACGTGAGCCGGGGCACACCCGCCCCGCGCCGTCGTCGTGCAGCCCCGCCGTCCGCGGGGCCCGTCCCCCGCCGATCCCCCTGGAGGTTCCGTGAGCTCGTCCGCCCGCCTGAACATCACCCGCGAGGAGGCCGCCCAGCGCGCCGCCGCCCTCACCGTGGACGCGTACGAGGTGAGCCTGGACCTCACCCACGGGCCGGAGCGCTTCCGGACCGCCTCCACCGTGACCTTCGCGGCGTCCGAGGACGCGGTGGGCACGCACACGTGGATCGACTTCGTGGCCTCGCAGGCCCCCGAGGTCACCCTCAACGGCGAGCGCGTGGCGGTCGAGGACTACGACGGCGCCCGCCTGCCCATCGGCCCCCTGGCCGCCCAGAACACCCTCGTGGTGGAGGGCCTCGGCGACTACAGCAACACCGGCGAGGGCCTGCACCGCTTCGTGGACCCGGTGGACCAGGAGGTCTACCTCTACACCCAGTTCGAGGTGCCGGACTCCCGCCGCATGTTCGCCGTGTTCGAGCAGCCCGACCTCAAGGCCGCGTTCCGCTTCACCGTCACCGCCCCCGCCCATTGGGCCGTGGTCTCCAACCAGCCGGAGGCCTCGCGCCGCGGCCTCGGCGTGGTGGAGAACGAGGACCAGCTCTCCGGCGTGGACGCCGCCGTCTGGGAGTTCGTGCCCACCCCGCGCATCTCCTCCTACATCACGGCCCTCGTGGCCGGCCCGTACGCCGCCGTGCACTCGGAGCTGACCAGCGCGGACGGCCGCACCATCCCGCTGGGCGTCTACTGCCGCGCCTCCCTCGTGGAGCACCTGGACGCGGACAACGTGTTCGAGCTGACCCGCCAGGGCTTCGAGTTCTTCGAGGCCCAGTACGGCCACCCCTACCCGTTCGAGAAGTACGACCAGCTGTTCGTGCCGGAGTTCAACGCCGGCGCCATGGAGAACGCCGGATGCGTGACCTTCCTCGAGTCCTACGTCTTCCGCGGCACCGTGCCCGAGGCGATGGTGGAGCGCCGCGCCATCACGATCCTCCACGAGCTGGCCCACATGTGGTTCGGCGACCTCGTGACCATGCGCTGGTGGAACGACCTGTGGCTCAACGAGTCCTTCGCCGAGTTCATGTCCACGCTCGCCGCCGCCGAGAACACCCGGTACACCGGCTCCTGGACCACGTTCTCCTCCATGGAGAAGAACTGGGCCTACCGCCAGGACCAGCTCTCCTCCACGCACCCCATCAAGGCGCAGATCCGCGACCTCGACGACGTGCTCGTGAACTTCGACGGCATCACCTACGCGAAGGGCGCCTCCGTGCTGCGCCAGCTCGTGGCGTGGGTGGGCCAGGAGAACTTCATGGCCGGCGTGCGCGCGTACATCGCCAAGCACGCCTGGTCGAACACCGAGCTGCCGGACCTGATGTCGGAGCTCGAGGCCGCCTCCGGCCGGGACCTGTCCGAGTGGACCCGCGTGTGGCTCGAGACCTCCGGCGTGAACACCCTCCGCACCGAGGTGGAGACGGACGAGGCCGGCGTCATCACCGCCCTGCGCCTGCGCCAGAGCGCCCCGGACGGCTCCCCGTCCGCCCCCGGCGACGCCGTGCTGCGCCCGCACCGCCTCGCGGTCGGCTTCTACGACGTCGACGAGGCCACGGGCCGCCTGACCCGCACCGAGCGCTTCGAACTCGACGTGGCCGGCGAGGTGACCGAGGTCGCCGAGGCCGCCGGCCGCCGTCGTCCCGCCCTGATCCTTCCCAACGACGACGACCTGGCCTACGCCAAGCTCCGCCTCGACGACGCCTCGTGGGAGGCCGCCTCCACGCGCCTCAAGGACGTGGACTCCTCGCTGGCCCGCACCCTGCTGTGGGGCGCCGCGTGGGACGCCGTGCGCGACGGCGAGGCCTCGGCCGCGTGGTTCGCGGACCTGATCCTGGCCAACATCGGCCACGAGCAGGACTCGTCCGTGGTGCAGACCCTGCTGCGCCAGCTCGCCACGTCCCTCGGCCAGTACCTGCCCGAGGAGCAGTCGACGGCGGCCCGCGCGGCCGTGGCCGACCGCCTGTGGGGCCTCGTGGCGGGCGCCGAGGACGGCTCGGACAGCCAGCTGCAGTTCGTGAAGGCGTTCGCCCTCCACGCCCGCACCGCCGCCCAGCTGGACCGCCTGGCCGGCGTCGTGGACGGCACGCACACCGTGCCCGGCCTCGACCTGACCACGGACCTGCGCTGGGAGCTGCTCACCGCGCTCGTGGCGGCCGGCCGCGCCGGGGAGGCGGAGATCGCCGCCGCCGAGCGCGAGGACGCCACCGCCACCGGCGCCCTGGCCGCCATCCAGGCCCGCGCCGCCGTGCCCACGGCCGAGGCCAAGCAGGCGGCCTGGGACCGCGTCATGGCCGGGGAGCTGTCCAACACGGAGCAGCGCCAGGCCCTGATCGGCTTCGCCCGCGCGCACGAGCCCGCCCTGCTGGCCCCGTTCGCGGACGCCTACTTCGAGGGCGTCGAGGCCATGTGGGACTCGCGCTCGCACGAGATGGCCGAGACCGCGGCCGTGCTCGGCTACCCGGCCGCGCAGGTGAGCGAGGAGACGGCGCAGCGCGCCACCGCGCTCTCCGAGAAGACGGCGGGCACCCGCGCCGGCCTGTCCCGCGTGCTGGCCGAGGGCCGCGACGAGACCGTCCGCGCCCTGGCCGCCCGCGAGCACGCCGCCGCACACGTGCACGAGGTGTCGGCGAGCGCCTGAGCGCGCCGCCCGCGGTGCTGAACGCAGTGCACGGGGCCGGGTCCCTCTCGGGGTCCGGCCCCGTGCCGTGTCCGCCGGCGGCACTAGGGTGGGGCCCATGAAGCACACCTTCGCCCTGCGCACCGAGTGGACCGGCAACCGCGGCACCGGCACCTCCGGAGTCCGCGAGTACGACCGCTCCGTGGTGATCCAGGACGCCGCCGTCGGCGAGATCCACGCCTCGGCCGCCCGTCCCTTCCGCGGCGACGACTCGAAGTGGAACCCCGAGACCCTTCTGCTCGGCGCGCTCGCCGAGTGCCATGTGCTCTCCTATCTGCATGTCGCCGCGACCAGCGGTCTCGTGGTCACCGGGATGGCGTGCGCGGCGGAGGGCGTGCTGGAGGTGGACGGGGACGGCGCGGGCCGGTTCGCGGCCGTGACGCTGCGCCCTGAGGTCGCTCTGCAGGACGAGGCGGACCGCGAGCGCGCGGACGCCCTGCACGCCGAGGCGCACCGGCTGTGCTTCATCGCGAACTCGCTCTCGGCCCCCGTGTCGGTGGAGCCGGCGGTCGCCGGCTCCGGCTCGGCGGCGTCGGGCGGGCCGGCGCTGCCGGACCATTCCTCGCGGCTCGGCGCGCCCCTGGCGGTGCTGCGCCCGCGCGTCGCCAAGCGTCCCTCGCAGGTGACGGGGCTGGCGGAGCGGCCCACGGAGGTGGAGCCCGTGATGAAGGCGGGCGCCCCCGCGCCCGTGGAC